>OMVC01000079.1 GCA_900314375.1 uncultured bacterium | reverse complement strand
GCGGTCAAAGAAATGTGGAATGTATATTTTTATCAAATGCGCAAAATAATCCTACGTTTAATTTATGTGTAATTTCAAATTATTTGTTCATTTTTTCTTTTTGTCTTGAAGCAAAAAGAAAAAACGAACCAAAAAAGAAAAACTCGCTAATTAACAGCAATGCCTCATGGCATTGCACAAGACCGCTTAACGCGGTAAAATTTGTTTTTGCCTAAAATAGGCAAAAATCTTTCAGCGCGGCTAAAACAACGCCGCGCGCTTGAAAAATACTACGCATAAAGCGATATGCCATATCATTTACCCCACCCCTTCGCCCTCCGCGCAGTGAACAATAATTGTTATGCGAGAAAGCTTCAAAAACGGACTTGTTTGAGCGAATGCGAGTTGTCCGTTTTGTATTCGAGCATTACAAATTATTAGTGAACGAAGCGATGGGCAGGAGTTTCTTTGCTCCACGTTTCTTTGCGGTCAAAGAAATGTGGAATGTATAAATTATTCATACTCCTCTCCATAATCTTTAAGGAAAGTGCGATACTGCATTTCCATAACATTGATTATGTATAAAAATGTTTTGTTTATGTTAGTATTTTTATATAGGTAAAAATAAAGGAAAGAACTATGGCAGAAATTCAAGAAATAGCAAAGGAAACGGGTTCATCTCAAGACAGAATTCGTCAAATCAGAGTAGAAAAAGCAAACAATTTAAGAGAAAGAGGATTAAATCCTTATCCTTATAAATACGAAAAAACAATTATGGCACAGGATTTGCAGGATAAATACGCACAATTACCGGTTGGAGAAGAAACTCAAGATTCATACAAAGTTGCAGGACGCGTTATGGCTGTCCGTAACAGCGGAATGTTTATTGATTTAGTTGATGCGTCAGGAAAAATTCAAGTATTTTCTCACAAGGAAAATTTGGATGAAGAAAATTTAAAAACATTAAAAACAGTTGATATAGGTGATATCGTAGGTTTTGAAGGTACGGTTCGCAGAACCCCGAGAGGCGAATTAACCATCAAATCAACTTCATTAGAAATTCTTTCTAAATCATTATTACCTTTACCAGAAAAATTCCATGGCTTGACTGATGTTGAGACAAAATACCGCCAAAGATATGTTGATATGATTACAAATGAAGATGTTCGAAAAACTTTTCAAAAAAGAAGTTTGATTATCCAAAAAATCAGAGAATTTTTAATCTCGAAAGGCTTTATGGAAGTTGAAACTCCTATGCTTCACCCGCAAGCGGGCGGAGCTAATGCAAAACCGTTTATTACTCATCACAATACCTTGGATATGGATATGTATTTGAGAATTGCACCTGAATTATATCTAAAAAGATTGATGGTAGGCGGTGTCAGCGAAAAAATATTTGAAATAAACCGTTCTTTCAGAAATGAAGGTATTGATACCCGTCATAATCCGGAATTTACAATGATTGAGCTTTATCAAGCTTATGTAGATTATTACGATATGATGGATTTGATAGAAGAACTTGTTGCATTTGTTGCTCAAGAAGTTTTGGGTACAACAAAAATTAAGTATGGCGAAAATGAGATAGATTTAACTCCGCCTTGGGACAGAAAAACAATGCTTGGCGCGGTAGAAGAAGCAACCGGTATTGATTTTAACAAGATAGAAACCTTTGAAGAAGCCGTTAAAACAGCTCAGACATTACATATTGATACAGATGAATGTAGTAATTGGGGACAAGTAGTAGAAAAAGTATTTGAAGAAAAAGTTGAACCGACATTAATTCAGCCTATTCACATATACGACTACCCTCGAGATATATCACCGTTGGCAAAGGTTCATCGCGACAATCCGAGATTGACGGAAAGATTTGAAACCAGAATTAACGGTTGGGAAATCGATAATGCATTCTCCGAATTGACAGACCCGATTGACCAGAGAGCAAGATTTGAAGCTCAAATGCAAGCAAAAGCGCAAGGTGATGATGAAGCTATGCCGATTGATGAAGACTATATTTGTGCATTAGAACACGGCGTCCCTCCGATGGGCGGTTTAGGAATGGGTATTGACAGGTTGGTAATGCTATTGACAGATTCTCCGTCTATTCGTGATGTCATTGCGTTCCCGACATTAAAGAAAAAAGACTAAAAATAAACATAATAACAAAAACAGCCCGAAACTTTTTAAAAGTATTCGGGTTGTTTTTTATTTCTATTTTGAATATAATCTTATTATGAAGAATAAAAGAATTAAATTAAGGGATTTTGAGATTGGTGGGGATGTTTTAACAATTCTTGCCGGTCCTTGTGCAATAGAGAGCCAAGAAATATTAAATCAAACTGCAGCAGGTTTAAAGCGTATAACAGAAGAATTGGGAATAAATTTCGTATTCAAATCTTCATTCGATAAGGCTAACCGTTCTTCTTTGGATTCTTTTAGAGGTCCGGGGTTGGAAAAAGGTTTGGAAATGTTGCAAACCGTAAAAGACAAATACAATGTTCCTATTGTGACTGATATTCATGAACCGGATCAGGCGGAAGCGGTTGCGCAAGTTGCCGATATTATTCAAATACCTGCTTTTTTATGTCGCCAAACAGATTTGCTTGTGGCTGCAGGTAAAACAGGTAAAATTATTAATATTAAAAAAGGTCAATTTTTGGCTCCGGAACAAATGAAAACATTGATAAAAAAAGTTGAAGATTCAGGTAATAACAATATTTTGGTAACAGACAGAGGAACTTCTTTCGGGTATAACAATTTGGTTGTAGATTATCGCGGTATCTCTATTATGAAAGAATTTGGGTATCCTGTTGTATTTGATGCAACACACAGTGTCCAACTCCCCGGCGCAAACGGAACTTGTTCGGGCGGAGACAGAAGATTCGTTGCACCTTTAGCTAAAGCTGCAATGGCGGCAGGAGCTGACGTGTTATTCTTTGAGGTTCACCCTGAACCTGATAAAGCCTTGTGTGACGGGGCTAATATGATTGCCCTTGATAAAGCAAAAGAATTATTCTCTATTTGCCAAAGAATTTTTGAACTTGTCAGGGAATTTAACTAAAAATGATTATTAAAACTTATGTCAAGGGTCCTATTGGTGCAAATAATTATTTGTTGATAGATGAAATAACAAATGATGCCATTATGATTGATTGCTCTGCATCTGATGATAGTTTTATTAATGAAATCAGAGCTTTGGGAATAAACTTAAAGGCTATTCTTTTAACTCATGGGCATTTTGATCATATTATGGGATGTGATAAATTTCATGAAGAATTTGGAGTTCCTATATATGTGGGCAAAGAAGATGAAGAACAAATTATTCACGCTCCTGAAATGACCGAGATGCTTGGAGGAATAAGAATTCCTGATGTAACATCCGTTAAAAATTATGTATCGGAAGGTGATATTTTTAAACTTGGCGATACTGAACTGAAAGCAATTTCCACTCCGGGGCATACAAAAGGCGGAATGTGCTATTTGACTAGTGACGGTAAATTGTTTAGCGGAGATACACTATTTTATACAAGTGTCGGCAGGACGGATTTTATGGGCGGAAGTTGGCAGGAAATTGTACATAGTGTCAAAGATAAATTATTTAATTTGCCTGATGATACAAAGGTTTTCCCAGGACACGGACCTCAAACCACAATAGGTTTTGAAAAAAATAATAACGAAATTTTATAATATTATCTTCTTCTTGCAAGAATTGATTGAACTTCTTTTTCTGCTTGGTCAGCGTGTGCTAATGCCATATCTGCCGGACTCGTGTCAGGACCTGAAGTCTGAACTCCGACTGATGACGGAATATAGGTTCTTAAAGGTTCTTGTTGTGTGTTCCCGTTTTGTTGAGTTGTAACTGTTGTATTGTTTGTTATATTTACGGTTTGATTTTGGTTATTCGGGTTGCTGCCGTTTATTCCGTTTGGATTTTGCGCATTTTGTAAGTTAGAATTGTTATTTTGGTTTAAATTTTGCGTATTTTGTCCGTTTGATTGATTGTTTGCATAATCAGGGTCGTTTGGAAGAATTTGGTCAAAACGTTTTGTCTGTGGGTTGTAACGATATTGCGGTACGGATTGTTGATATTGTCCTTGTTGATTGTTATGAGGCGGATATTGACCGTTTAGGGTCTGTTTTACCAAGTTTGAATCCGGATATCCTGCCACATCCGCTTGAGTTACACCTTGTTGCGGATTTGTTTGTTGAGAAGGGTCTTGTGCTTCTTCTGTTTCTTCTTCCTCATCAAGTACCGAATGGGTCGGTCGGCCAAATATTGCGTGAACTGCTTTTGTTGCACCTTTAACCAAGAATGGAGTAGCTACGAACATTGCAAGCCAAATTCTTAACGGTACGCCGACTAAATTTGAATTTGCCATTTTGCGTAATGCGTTCATAAATTTATTACCTGAGCGATAATATGTTGCGTGTTCATTTCCGCAGTTAATCAAAAGAGCAGCTTTTTGAAGAATTTTTTGGAAGAAATTAAGATTTTCAGTTCCTAATAATTTATTAACATCCTTCAATGCCTCTTTTGCTTCTTTTTTAGTTGCAAAAGCTCCGGCTTTTCTTAATAAGTTATGGTCTTTTAATGCTGCACGATATGCTTCTCTACCTGCATTATCAGTACCGAGGTATTTAAATCCGCCGAATTTATGGATGCCGAGAACTCCTAATGTACCGCCTACGAAATACATAAAGTCGTTTACAAACCTTTCGATAAATGTTTTTCCGTGTTCGCCTTTCGGAGCTTTGATTGTATGATAAACCATATCAGCAAAGATTGTTGCCTGAATGAAAGGAGCTAATTGACCGCCTGAGAAACGCTTTGTTGTGCCTTCCAAAAACCAGCCTAAAGATTTTGGCAAAGCTCT
>OMVC01000032.1 GCA_900314375.1 uncultured bacterium | reverse complement strand
AGGTCGAACATTTTAGGCGAACCGTTATTTAGGTTCGCTAAGAGATTTTGTCCGTCAGGACAAAACTGCACGAAGTGCGGTGCGATAGCACCACGTTGCAATGCGTAGCATTGCTAGAAATAGCGTGTTTTTCTTTTCGGTTCACTTTTCTTTTTGCGTCGCAATCAAAAAGAAAAGTGAACAATATAAAATATGTCATAGTACAAATAATACGTATTATGTAAATCTGAAAGGAGTTTTTATGAAAAAGATTTTATTACTTGGCGGATTGATATTACTACTTGTAGAACTTCAAGCACATGGGGCTTGCCTTGTCGAAAATCTAAAAAAACAAGAAGCATGCACAGGCGGAGCTTCCGGAATTGACAATTCAACCAACCAGAATTCGTTCCAATTCAAAGACCAAACCAATTATAAAGAACTTGAAAAAATGTACCAAATTCCAACCATTTCAACCCCGACACAAATGCATAATAATTTCCCGATGCTTAACCCGACAACAAACTGTATGTTCGGAATGTGCCAACCATAAACAAATGGCGCAAGGAAAATTTTCCTTGCGCCATCTTTATTTAATTTATATTTATCTTGCACAAATCGTTCTTGCTACATAAACGCCTGATGCGGAAGCTTGCAACAAGCCTCTTGTTACACCTGCACCGTCACCTATTGTAAATAAATTCTTGACCCCTTCTGTTTCAAGTTCATTTGTTAATTTTACTCTCGCAGAATAGAATTTAACTTCTATACCGTAAAGCAAAGTATATCTTGAAGCGGTCCCCGGACATAATTTATCTAGTGCCTTTAACATTTCTATAATACTTGTCATTTGACGATACGGAATAACTAAACTTAAATCCCCCGGTGTTGCACAAGAAAGTGTTGGAGTTATTACACTTGATCTTATACGCTCAGGCGTTGAACGGCGTCCGTCCAATAAATCACCGAATCTTTGAACTAAAATTCCGCCGCCAACCATATTTGCCAATCTTGCTATATGCTGACCGTATTGAATCGGTTCTTTAAACGGTTCCGTAAATTTTTCGCTTACCAACAGCGCAAAATTTGTATTCGGAGTTTTATAATTTGCATAACTGTGACCGTTAACTGTCGCAATACCCGAATAATTTTCCTGAACGACTTCACCGTTCGGATTCATACAAAATGTACGAACTTCATCCCCGAAAGTCGGCGAATGATAAATCAATTTTGATTCATATAATTTTGATGTTAACGGTTCAAAAACAGGAGCCGGAAGCTCTACTCTGACCCCAACATCAACCGCATTATTTACCATACCGATTTTATGTTTTGCAAACTCTTGAGTAAGCCAATCTGCCCCTTCTCTGCCGGGAGCTATAATTGTATATTCCGCAGAAATTACATCCCCGTTATCCAGTTCAATACCTTTTACCTGCTCACATTCAACAATCAAGGATTTTGCAGTTACGTTATTCAAAATCGTAATACGCTCATCCAAATAATCCTGCATATTTTTCAAAACATCCAGACTTCTTTCCGTACCCAAATGCCTTACAGGCGAATGAACCAGTTTTAGTTCCGCTAAAACCGCTTGATGTGAAAGTTCTTCAAAAACTTTTTTATCAGTACCGAAAACTTCTTCGGTTGCACCATATTTTAAATACAAATCATCAGCATAAGATATTAAATCTTCTGCTTGTTTTCTTGTCATATAATCAACCAGATGTCCGCCTACATCAGGGGTAAGAGTCAATTTCCCGTCAGAAAACGCACCGGCACCACCCCATCCGCAAAGCAATCCGCATTTTTTGCAATTTACACACTTTGGCGAACCTTGCCTTAAAGGACATTTACGCGTTTCAATCCTTTGTCCTTTTTCGATTAAAACGACCTTCCAATCAGGTTTTAATTTCATTATCTCTAATGCGGCAAAAATTCCCGCAGGTCCTGCTCCTATTATAGCGACGTTATACATCTTTTTTCTCCCTGTTATTCGTTGAACATAATCGGTTGAATTTCTCAACCAATTAAGCATAACCTAAACATTATTCAAATTCAATGCAAATATAAATTATACGTTACACTTTTGTAATGATGCATAAGTATTTACTACAAAATCAGAGTTTGGCTTAACACTTCCCGTAAACGATAACGGTTTTGTATACGAAGGCACATGATATAAAACTAAAGTAGTGTCATCAACAACAATCTTACCGTTATTTGTATCGTGTTTTAAGAAATATTTTCCATCAACTTCATTTACGGTATACCAATCATTAGGATCATTTGCATTTTGGAATTTTGTTCCGTTTTCAATTCCGGGGATTCCGATACCTAATGCACCGTCTTTTATATCTCCCGAATTTTCAAAATTAAGTTTTATAGAATCCAATTCAAGTGCTAAAGGTTTATAATCCTGCTCATTATCA
Organism: uncultured bacterium; assembly: GCA_900314375.1. Lineage (GTDB taxonomy): Bacteria > Cyanobacteriota > Vampirovibrionia > Gastranaerophilales > Gastranaerophilaceae > Zag111. Next base: position 11,222 of record OMVC01000032.1, on the reverse strand, counting down.
TACATTTTTTTGTAATCGCGATATTCGTTATGTTGTTTGTGCAAATTTAGAACCGAAATAGTCATTCTTCCATCTGTACTTTGTTGTAAAACCGCAGGAAGTTTTCCTTTATATTCCGAACCTAAAGCATGCCCGTCTTGCATAGGTAAGACAAAAGGAGCACCATTATTTAGCGCATTACATTCAGGCTTTCTTCTTAATGCCATTACATCATCTATTTCTTTTTTGAAATCACTGATAAATTTTTTATATTTCGGATTACCTTCTTCTGCCCATTCATTATGAACTTTTTGACGACAAGCAACATACATATTTTTCATTTCTGTTTCATAACCCGTTGCTCCTAAATCATCTCCGTCAAACAATGTCGGCATGCCCGGTAAAGCTGCCAATACTTTTGTCATAGCAAGCATCTTATTCATCGCAGGCTTCATTGCGGCTTCAAAGACCTCATCATTATATTTTTTCTCAAAGTCTTTACTCATTTCGAGCCCGTAATATTTTCTTGCCTGACGCAAGACCATTTCTATATTTATATCAATAGGTTCTACCCCGAATGCATCAGCCACAAAAGATTTTTTATTATATCTTCCGTTACTCAAATCGCATAATGCCTTGCTTATTGCAATATAGTTTTTGTTAAAAACATCATAGCCCATTTCTTGTTCATATTTTTTCAGAACATCTATAAACGCTTTATGTAAATGTAACCCCATCGCAACTGCCATCGGAGAAGCCGAATTGAAATTGTAATTATTTACTTTTTTAGCTATATCTTCCGGACTTGAAAACCAATCGTCATTTAAAAGGCGGTATGCATCAAATCTGTGTGAATCAGATTTGAATGTAAAATCCGAATAAAACATATCCATATCCAAAGCTATACAGTGCAGAGGACGAGGCTTATCATGATTTGAGAAGAATGTATATGAATAAACAGCAGCAGGTAATGAGTTATTTTTTAATGACCCTTTACCGGCATTGTTTAATAACACATCACGCAACTTCCAAGCTAATTGATTAGGATTTTCATCTGTCACAGGCCTTCCGTCATCGTTTGTTTCCAAGAAAGTTCCGTTTTGAGGGGAACGGGCAAAAAGTTTTACTATATTATAGAAATAGTTTCCGTAATCAGCAATAGATGTCATGCCGGTTTCACGTATGAATTTTTGGTTTATATCATCTGCGCTTTTAAACTTATCACTTCTTGCGCCCCATCCGGCAGCCCACAAGGCATACTCATTAGTGATTTCCGGAACCATATACGAATTACGATTTTCTTTATAAACTCCACGTGCAAAACGGGACCAGAAATCAATAATATCCTGCCATGTATCTTCAAAATTCATATATCCTGTGCGCATTGCTTCTACATCTGCAATATCTTTTGTCGCATCAATTCTCCAATCCAAACCGGCTTGTGTCTTGTCTATAATCAAATCTGCGAGTTTGAAACTATATGCATTTGTACCCTCAAAAGCTTTTAAAAGGCTATTTTGCATAAAAGATACGTCTTCTTCTTTTAACTCGGACATACCATCGCGCAATCTTTCTAATAATAACATCGCTTCATCTTTTGGAGATGCTGCAATATCAATACCTAAACTTTGGGTACAAACTTTATTTAACGCGTCATAATCATACACAATCTCGCCATTATCAGGTTTTGATTGAACTTCAATTTGCGGAGCTAAAGCTTTTACAATTGCAAATTTTGCAATTTGCGGAAGCATCAATGGAAGTACATACTGCCCGAATTCTGTGACATTATCGTCTTCAAACAACTTTGAATTTTCAGGCAACGAAGAATTGACTTTATCTAGAACTTTGCGCGCAAAATCACTCATTTGAGTTTTATATATATCTTCCATTTGAGTATAGGTTTCTAAATACTCTTTTGGCAAATTCGGATTTCCGTTTTTATATATTTCATAACGTGTTAATTCAACTTCCTCAAAATTGGATGCCCTTTTTGCTATCATTGGAGATGCAAAAATTGATACCAAATTATTTTCAAATTCTATTGATTCTAACGGGAAGTTCATCAAGCCTTCTAATATTTGAGAATTTTTATCTTCATAAGACAATGCTCTCTTGTGGCTATAATCATCATTCAAAACATTTCTTACTTCGTTTTCGGTTAATTGTTTATGAGTTTTATCTATAGCAACAGGGAATATTTTTCCGTCTGCTTTGTCCGTTATATCATTAAAGACTTTTTTAGGATTTGCACTATCTATATTTTTTAGATTTTGAGCTATATATAATCTTAAAATATCATCCGTTGTTTTTGTCCAATATCTTCCGACTTCCACCGCATAATCCTGAACTTGAGCATTTGCAACAGCCAAACGTTTTCTTTCTCTTTCACGTTCTGCCGGTTTTAAATTCTTCAAATCCATCGTATCCGTATGTGACTGCACAAAATTCAATTTTGCAATATCAGGGTTTGCATCCCAAGTTTCAAAACCGCTTTCGTGTTTTCCTGACACATACCAGTTATAAAATTTAGATACAAATCTCGTTCCTTCATATTCCTTTAATCGAATCTTTTCTTCTTTTGGCAAGGACTTATTATATTCATTCAAAGCATCTATATTTTTTTCAAATTCTTTAGGATCAATTTCGAGAACTACAGGGAATGTTGAATCGTTATGAGTGTGCAAATCATAAACATTATCCTTACTTGATACGGAATAACTACTGACTATATTTTGGGTATCTGCCAATTCTCTTTCCGTAACAAATCTTGGGTCAAGATATTGTATATAAGTTGGGCGATTCGGGTCATACAAAGGATTTTCTTCTTTGTTAATATTACCAATTGGTACTTGTTTATAATTTATAGGAGAATTTACCAATTTGAATGAAACATTACGCGTATCATTCGGGAAAATTCCCAAAGACCAAGGAGCTAATTGCCTGCTGCTTGCCCTAAACCATCTGTAAAACGGAGATTCCATCCCCCATTTCAACATGTGAGCAAAATGTGTACCTTGCAAACCTTCATTTACAAATGCTCCGTCAGCAACCCAGTTTACACCATGCGCAAACAATTTTCTCTGCATTGATGCATAATTGTTTATATTTCCCAATGTAGGAGAAATTTGAAACATTTCTTCCAACCAATATTGATGAGCACTCAACCTGTCACGAGCAAATATAGGAAGACCGACTATTCTGGAAAACTTGTCATATTTCCCGTCGTCTATATCTTTTTCAATACCGGCAAGCGTTCCGCCCATTTTGTTCCATAATGTTTTTACATCATTTTCCGCTCTTAATTTTAAATCTTGATCAATTTTATAACTTCCGTCTTTATTATATACAACACCTGCATTTTGAGAATCAGGAATAACCAACTTCATCGAGCCGCCTTTGGACATGACAGAACCATTTGGCAAAATAATATTTACACGTTCTGATTTTCCGCTCACCGGAATATTATCCCCTGCATCCAAATACACACGAGAATTATTATCCCCCTTATCTTTAACCAAATAATGATACCCGAAAGGCTCATCGTCCAAAAGGCCGAAAACATACGCCATATCAAATCTGTTTATGCCTTTTCCCACATTAAATCGTGTATGCCCATCAGCGTCAGATAATAGATCTGTTGTGTAATAATTGTTATAATTGTCTTTCCCAAGTCTATAAAACTCTATTTCAACATCTTGTCTGTTCGAATCATAAGGATATGAAAATTCTGCATTTTTATATCCCGAATCATCCTTGACTATTTTAAAACCCGTAAATGTCGGGTGATTTCCCTTTTCTGTGCCTAAGCTTACCTTCACAATTAACTCCTTACCTAAAATTATAACAAAGCTGAAGAAAAAATTTTGTTACTTGAATTGATATTATTAAGAAATTTTTACAATATTTATTACCAAATACGGCTATTTGATTTATAATTTATTGTAAGATTTACAATTATTTTATGGAGAAGAATTATGATTACAGATATAAAATGCGATATTAAAGACATAAATTTGGCACCCCAAGGCAAAAAACAAATTGATTGGGCATTCAAAGATATGCCCGTTTTGCGTTCAATAAGAGAAAGATTTATAAAAGAACAACCTTTTAAAGGATTAAAATTATCAGCATGCGTCCACGTTACAAAAGAAACCGCAGCATTGTGTACTGTTATGCAAGCAGGCGGCGCAGATGCAATTTTAGTTGCATCAAATCCGCTATCAACCCAAGATGATGTTGCAGCCGCTTTAGTAAAATACTACAACATACCTGTCTATGCAATTGCCGGTGAAAGTGTTGATATATACAGAAAACACATAGAAGAAGCCATAAACTTTAATCCTGACATTATAATTGATGACGGTTGTGATATGGTTTCAACAATACACGAAAAAAGACCTGACTTAATAGGAAAAATTATCGGCTCAACCGAAGAAACAACAACAGGCATTATAAGATTAAAAGCTATGGAAGCGCAAGGCACATTAGGATTTCCTGCAGTCGGAGTTAATACAAGCTTAACAAAACACTTATATGATAACAGATACGGAACAGGGCAAAGTTCTTTTGACGGAGTTATGCGTGCAGCTAATATTCTTGTTGCAGGGAAAACCGTTGTCGTTTCAGGCTACGGTTGGTGCGGCAAAGGTGTAGCTTTAAGAGCAAAAGCATTAGGTGCTAACGTTATAGTTTGCGAAGTCGACCCTCTAAAAGCTTTAGAAGCAGCTATGGAAGGTTACAGAGTAATGCCGATTGCAAAAGCAGCATTAGAAGGCGATATTTTCTTAACAGTTACGGGGGATAAGCACGTTATTGACGTTGAACACCTTTTATCAATGAAAGACGGAGCTTTTGTAGGTAACGTAGGACACTTTGATTGGGAAGTCAATGTCGGTGATTTAAAAGCTCATACAAAAGAAATAAAAGAAATTCGTCCTAATCTTGAAGAATATGTTTTGAATAACGGTAAATCAATATATGTAATAGCACAAGGACGTTTAGTCAATCTTGTGGCTGCCGAAGGGCATCCTGCAAGCGTTATGGATATGAGTTTTGCAAACCAAGCTTTAGGCATAGAATTTTTGGTAAAAAATAAAGGAAAATTAGAAAACAAACTCTACACCCTACCGCAAGAAGTTGACTACAAAATAGCAGAATTAAAATTAAAATCCATGGGAATAGAAATAGATACCCTGACAGAAGAACAGGAAAAATATTTAAACAGTTGGAAAATTTAATTATCCCAATTAATAACAACAACGGATTACGGGATAATAATATCCGCATCCAAACATCCCTGAATTGAACATAAACCATGGAGAACATACGCCAAGCATTGCATAAGTAGCCATTGCATTTGCCTGCGGATTACCGTAGCCGTAATATCCGTTAATGATATTACCTGCAGGATTGCCGTACATTTGCATCCCATAAGCTATTTCATTACGGATAAGTCCGTTTGTTATGTTGCCGAATAAGCCGGCATTTGCTATCGGAGCAGGGACTCCTGCTTTTATCTGCTGCGAATATGTTATGCCGGAACTTAACATACAATCTATTCCGCTTAATGCTCTTATTGCATCCGCTAAACTCATAGCTCTCCTTGTAATTATACTTATACATGTATATAAAGGATTTTTTTCATGCAAAATTGCAAATATTATCATAAATATTAAGATATATTAAGTATATAAATTATATATCATTAAGTTTCTTATTAAATAAAATACCTGTCCTCTTGCCTTCCTGCCCTCTTTTTATAAACATCCTACGCTTCTCCAAATGGGCGAGGGAAAATAATTTCAGGTGCGTATAAACGCACCCTACCCCCTCTTTGTCATTATGAGGAGCGGAGGTAAATGCTGTTAACAATGGTTGCGCACCACTTGTCATTATGAGGAGCGGGGGTAAATGTTGTTAACAATGGTTGCGCACCACTTGTCATTATGAGGAGCGGGGGTAAATGCTGTTAACAATGGTTGCGCACCACTTGTCATTATGAGGAGCGGGGGTAAATGTTGTTAACAATGGTTGCGCACCACTTGTCATTATGAGGAGCGGGGGTAAATGCTGTTAACAATGGTTGCGCACCACTTGTCATTATGAGGAGCGGGGGTAAATGTTGTTAACAATGGTTGCGCACCACTTGTCATTATGAGGAGCGGGGGTAAATGCTGTTAACAATGGTTGCGCACCACTTGTCATTATGAGGAGCGAAGCGACGTAATAATCCCATTAATACAATTGGACAACATTATATTTGCCATATTATTTTAATGAGATTGCCACGCTCACATACGCTCACTCGCAATGACATGGTATGATGCATTACTCCCCAACAATGACAGGATCCGCTGTAAAAAACCGAAACAATTTTCCATTTTCAACTTTCCATTTTCAATTATATAAAATGCTTGCCTTCCTGCCATACGGACTTTCTCAAAAATACCATATTCAAGCGTAAAACGACGGGACTATACTCTGTGTTTGTCTAACAATACCATCAGAATTGATATATCAGCAGGTTTAATTCCGCCTATGCGAGAGGCTTGAGCTAATGTTTTCGGACGAATTTTTGACAGTTTATCTTTTGTTTCGGAAGATATATGTTCAAGTTTTGAATAATCTATATCGTCAGGGATTTTGAATTTTTCAAGTTTTGAACCTTGAGCAACCTGTTCTTCCTGACGCTTTAAATATCCGTCATATTTTATAAGCACTTCAATTTGTTCATAAACATCTCGCGGTATATTTAATTCATTTGTATTTTCATCAAGTTCTTTTATTATTTTATAGTTTATATTAGGGCGTTTCAAAAGTTCTGACGCTCTCATTCCGCGCTCAATATGTTCTTCATATTTCGCCAAAATTGAATTTACCGTATCAGAGGCAGGAATTTTTAAATTCTCAAGCCGTTTTGTTTCGGCTTCTATCATTTCGAGTTTTCTATTAAATCTTTCAAACTGAGCATCATCAATCAATCCGATTTTATGTCCAATTGGAGTAAGGCGTGCATCAGCATTATCCTGTCTTAAGAGTAAACGGTATTCAGAACGTGAAGTCAACATTCTATACGGGTCTTGGATATCTTTTGTTACCAAATCATCTATTAAAGTTCCCGTATAAGAAGAACTGCGCGACAATTCCAACATCTCGGAACCGTTTAAATAATTATAAGCATTTATCCCTGCAACTAACCCTTGGGCTGCCGCTTCTTCATAACCGCTTGTACCGTTTATTTGACCACCGAAAAACAAACCTTTTATTTTCTTTGACATTAAAGAATGTGTCGTTTGCAGTGCCGGGACATAGTCATATTCGACCGCGTAAGCAGGCTTTATCATGTGGGCATTTTCCAACCCCGGTAATGTGCGAAGCATTTTTTCCTGCACATCATACGGCAAACTTGTTGAAAAACCTTGAATATATGTTTCATAAGTTCCGAGTCCTTCAGGCTCGATAAAAATATGATGTGACGGATTTGAAGCAAATCTTACAACTTTATCCTCAATAGAAGGGCAGTATCTTGGCCCGACACCTTGTATCAAACCCTGATACATTGGTGATTTATCAAGATTTTCTTTAATAATTTTATGAGTTTGCTCATTTGTTTTTGTAAGATAACAAGGATAAGTTTTTCTTATCGGTCTGTCAGGCTTAAATGAGAAGAAATTCAATTCTTCATCTCCCGGTTGAATAATCAATTTTGAATAATCGATAGTACGCTTATCAACACGAGCAGGAGTGCCTGTTTTTAATTTTTTTGTTTCAATTCCTAATTTATGCAATGAATCCGACAATCCGATAGCGGCTTTTTCACCTAATCTTCCGGCACTATACGAACGCAGCCCGACAAATATACGACCTTCAAGAGAAGTTCCGGTTGTCAAAATTACTGCACGGGCCTTATATTCAACCCCGAATTCATCAATGGCACCCGTTATTTCATTATCATTTACGGTTAATTCGGTTATACAACATTGTTTTATAAAAATATTTTCATTACTTTCAAGCAAATTGCGCATATAAGTTGAATATTGAATTTTATCCGATTGCGCACGCAATGCTCTGACCGCAGGCCCTTTTGAAGAATTTAAAATTTTCATCTGCAAATAGGTAGCATCAGTAACTTCACCCATCACTCCGCCTAAAGCATCAATTTCGCGAACTAAAGTGGATTTGGCGGGGCCTCCCACAGCAGGATTACAAGGTTGAAGCGCAATATTTTGAACGTTCAATGTGCATAATAACACATTCAAACCCAATTTTGCGCAAGCCAAAGCCGCTTCGCAGCCTGCATGTACCGCACCGACAACAATTATGTCATAAGAATTTGTCATATATCCGCTATTCATAATTTTATTATATGACAAAAATTTTAATATTACTGGAAATAATAAACCCTTCGTGTTAACATTAGTGTACGGAAGGGAATTATTATATGTGTGCTTTAAAAATTTATACAGATAAAGATATTAATACTGAAATTATTAAAACTAAAAAAATAGCCGTTATCGGATTTGGTTCACAAGGTTACGGACAATCATTAAACCTAAAAGATTCAGGATGCGATGTTGTAATCGGTTTGCGGGAAGGTAGTCAGTCTGCCCAAAAAGCTAAATCGTACGGACTTAACGTTATGACGATAGAAGAGGCTGTTAAATGGGCGGATATCGTACAGATTTTGATTCCAGATGAAGTTCAGGCTCAAACCTATGAAACTCAAATTAAACCAAATATGAGAGCAGGACAATACTTGATGTTTTCTCACGGATTTAATATTCACTACAAAAGAATTGTTCCACCGGAAGATATAAACGTAATTATGGTTGCGCCGAAAGGACCTGGGCATACTGTCAGAAGCCAATATGAAGAAGGCAAAGGGGTTCCTTCGCTTATTGCAATATACAATGACAAAACAGGCAATTCCAAAGATATAGCTTTATCTTATGCAAGCGCAATCGGGGCAGGCAGAGCAGGGATCCTTGAAACAACATTTAAAGAAGAGACCGAAACCGACCTGTTCGGCGAACAAGCTGTAATCTGCGGAGGGGTTTCCGCATTAATGAAAGCAGGTTTTGAAGTATTGACAGAAGCTGGTTATTCGCCATATATGGCATATTTTGAAGTGTTACATGAAATGAAATTGATTATTGACCTTGTTAATCAAGGCGGTTTAGCAGATATGAGATATTCTATTTCGAATACAGCCGAATACGGCGATATGACAAGAGGTCCTAAAGTTATCGGGGAAGCCTCAAAAAATGCTATGCGAGAAATTCTAAAAGATATTCAATCAGGTAAATTCGCAGATGAATTTACAAACGAAATGAAAGAAAGAAAAGTTTTCAACAAATTGAGAGAAGAAAATAAAAATCACAAAATTGAAGAAGTCGGCAGAGAAATCCGAAGCACTTTTTGCTGGGGAAATGATAACAATATTATAGACAGAACTAAAAATTAAAAGGAATAATTATGTTTAGCACAGAAGATGTATATGAAGTAGTAATTTTTTCAATAGGTGATACAAAAGCCGGAACAAAAATGGGAAAACTCCAATTAAAAGATACTGTTGATGACAGCATTTTAAACTGTATTTTATGGGAAGAAACCCTGAATCGATTTGATGCAAAAATATTTAGAACGGGGAACTTAGTCCGAATAGTATCGGCATCTTTTAACGAAAAATATAATAATTGTCTTGTATCTGCTCTTGAATTGGTAAAAGAAGCAAAATTAGGGCTTGAGCCTAATGAAATTAACCGATATTGGACAAAACTTACAGAATACATCGAAAAAATTAAAGACGAAAAGTTGCATACATTTGTTAAAGGGATGTTTGAGCAACACGAACAACAGTTCAAAATTATGCCTGCTGCTAAACTTATGCATCACAATTATATAGGCGGTCTGCTTGTTCATACGGTAGAATGCTGCGAATTTGCAGAATTAAACCTTCCGCATTTTGCAAGCAAAATAAACACTGATGAAATTTATGCAGCTTGCTTATTGCACGATTTTGGCAAGATACTGGAATACACAATCGATCAGGAAACAGGCTTGATTGATTATGCTCCGGGATTTAAAGAAACCTGGATAACCCATTCTCAATACGGATTTTGTATCTGTATGAACGCAGGTTTTCAAATGGTTGCTAAAATGATAGCTGCACACCACGGCAGAAGTGATTGGGGTGCAATAGTTGATTTAGACCAGAAAGATTTGGAACCGCAGTTGTATTTAATCCATTTTATCGACAACTTATCGGCAAAATTCGGCAAAATAAATACAAGATTATTGGAAGAAAACTAAAACCAAAAGTATAAACAGGTATCAATAAAGAAAATCAAGCATTTTTTCAGAATTGTAAACAAAAAAAATAAAAATTTACTTTCCGAAACATTTTGAGTCATGGGGCATGCTTTATGATAGATTAAAAGGGTAAGGAATAGTTTAGTAAGGAGATTATGAATGTCAGATTACTTGAGCAAAGAAGAAATAAAACAATGGAGAAGCTCCTTAGAAAAGATTACATTAGAGGAATTTGCTGCAAGATTAGGCAAAAAGATAGAGCAAAAGAAGACCACAAATGATTTGGTTGATATAGTATTACATGGCAAACCTGTCGTTTCAAATGAACCGGATTGGGGTTCTAAAACAACCGAAAGATTAACATCTATTGCAAATAGAGCTATGGAAAAAGAAAAAGATTTATATATTTCAACATTTTCCGTAAAGAATTTGCAAAACGAAATTGCTGCTAAACCGGAAAAAGCTAAAAATACAGAAAAAAATACTCTTAAAAAATCTGCAAAACCTGCAGCAAAAAAAGAAACAAAAAAAGTTTCCAAAGCATTAGAGAAAGCTAAAGAAACGATTAAAAATACTAATACAAAAAGTGAAACAAGAAACGAAGTTCGTTATGTTTTCAAAAAAGCATTAACAGACAGAGAACAAAAAGTATTTGATTATTTCTGTGCAAACCAGGATAAAGTGGTATATGCAAAAGACTTAGCACAATTGCTTGATTTACCAAGAGATTATGTATACAAATACATTAAAAACTTAAGAGCAAAAATTGAAGGTGAAGCACTTAAAAATGCCGATAAAGGCGGATTCGTTTTGTCTTCTAAATAAAAAAAATATTTGTATATTTATAAAAATAATAAAAATGAGAAACTAAAAAAGTTTCTCATTTTTTTATTATTTTATAATACTCATCTTTTTCTAAAGAATAAAGT
>OMVC01000162.1 GCA_900314375.1 uncultured bacterium | reverse complement strand
GCGAGAATAAATCTGTTGTTTCAATAATCGGTGTGCGTATTTCTTTAAAACCGTATCGAGAAAATATATCTTGTGCGTTTTTCTCTACAAAGTGCCACAATTCAATATTCTGCGGCAATATATCCTTCGTTCCTTTTAATACTTTAATAATTTGTGCCATAAAAAAATTATATAATTTCAAACATTTATGTCAAACCGAATATATTAAATTTTTGTGGGTATGCAATTTTTAAAATCCTTTAAAACCAAATATAATGTATGGTATTTGAGATTTTATATCGGGAAAAATCCCCAGGTAGAATTCCTGACTTTTCAAAAAATTAAAATCGTATATACTAAATTGTGTAATCGGTTAAGGTTCACGCCCGAAGGTAATAAAAGCCTTTAGAGATGAAAATCTTTTGATGGTAAAAGCCGTTTGCCGACCTGATAGAACGGGAGAAAATCTATCTATGGGATATATTCATTGTTGCGGCGGATTGCGCAGAACAAGAAGTTTTGTGTTGGTACCGTTGCAGGGTTATGTTGAGTGTATTTTGGATTATTTGCCAAAATGTCCCCAATGCGGAAACATGATTCTTCAAATGACAAGAATAGATTCTGATAATATTCTCACAAGTTTTAGGTACAAGAATAAATCTGCAAAAAGTTTTTTAAAAATTATAAAAAATAAAATTTTGTACGAAGTGGAAAATAAGGATTATTCAAAATGCAAAAAAGGAAAATTTTATCTTTATTACAACGAATACGGAGTTAAAAAAAGATGTTATACGAATATTTCAAACTTGAAAATAGGTAAAAATAAATTCCCTTAAAAATCTAAAACCCCCTATATTTCATTTACTCTATCCAAGCTCAAGGGGAGTTTGCTATTCAACTCCCCTATTATTTTATTAAATGGAAATATTATTAAACAATCGAGAAGTGCTTAATGTAATATATGTAAAAGGAATTAGAGTCAGAAGGAAGTTTAATGAAGTTATCACCCAAGGAAAAGGATGTGTTAACTCTGATTGCGTGTGGCTATTCAGATAAAGAAGTAGCCGTAAAGTTAAAGAATTCAATAAAAACCATCCAGTCTCATACCGAATCAATATATAAAAAATTAAATGCGCGCAGCAGAGCAAATGCAGTATTTATATATAAAGACCTCCATCCTAAATGGAGACCTGTAAGGAGTATAAAAAATTGAAAAGAATTATTTTACATTGGAGCGCCGGAAGACATTATCCGACTTCATTTGAGAAAAAATATTATCACTATTTAGTTGATAAAGAAGGTAATATTTATACAGGCGATTATCTGCCTGAAGATAATTTGGATTGTACAGACGGGAAATATGCGGCGCACACAGGCGGAGGAAATACCGACTCTATTGGTGTTTGTATGTGCGGAATGTATGGCTTTAAAAACTCAAAAGAAATTGGTGGTTTTCCTATTAGCAAAGTACAGTTTGAGTCTTGTATGAATTTTTGTGCAAAATTGTGCCAAAAATATTCAATAAAAGTCTGTCCGTCAAGTGTTATGACTCATTATGAATTCGGGCAAGCAAATCCCAAATCAACCAGTTTTGGCAAAATAGATATTACGTATCTTCCTCCGTATCCTTGGGTCGGCAAAGATGATATCGGAAGTTTTATTCGTACAAAAATCAGATGGTATAAAGTCAAAAATTTTGGAGGTTAATTTATGGAAATCAATTATTTTAATTTATCCGGAGGGATAAATCAATCTTCAACCAAAACAGAACTCGGTGCAAATACAAAACTTTTATATTGGGCTGATGCCGAAAATGTTGAAATACTTAATAACAAAGGTATTGTTCGTCAAAAAGGGAATCAGTTATTTTTGGAGCTTCCCGTTTGCGAAAAAATAACAGGCATGAAAGAAATGGAATCAGAGAACAGATATAAGCTTGTTATAACAACAGAAAAAGGGAAAATATATGTTTATGATGATGTAACAAAGCAGTTAACTCTTTTAAATAAAACACTTGCAGGTGTGAATGTTCAATTTGCAAATTTTATGCGCGGAATGCTTGTTGCATCCGAAAATGATGAGATGTTTTATATAAAAGATAATGGCTCATTTGATATAGTTGACTGCGGTTTAACGGATTTAGAAAATAACACTGTTTATCCCGATGCAATAGCTGTATATAAAGGTCGTGTTTGGTGTTCAAAAGGTTCAACAATATATTATTCTGCACTGGGAACATATAATGATTTTAGATCGGAAGATGATGCAGGATATATAAATGATTTTCATACGGATACTGATGACATTATTACAATGAAGACGTATAAGGATTATCTTGCAATATATAAAAAAGAACGTGTGTATTTGCTGTCCGGTTCAAATCCTGAAGATTTTGCAATAACACTTTTTGCAGATAAAGGTGCGACAAATAAAAATACCGTATTAAACGTTGATAACAAACAATATTTTTTAAGTAATGGTATCTATGCTCTTGAACAGGTTGGAGAACTAAATCAAATACGTTTGGGTTCCGAAATTTCAAAAAATATAAAAGATGAATTTGAAAAGTTTAATATAGCAGATTTTTCAAAAAGTTTTGCTCTTCATTATCCGCAAAAGCATCAAATGTGGTTTTTCTTTCCGTATCTTAATTCGAATTATATGAATACTATTTGGATAAATGATTATGTCAATTATTCATGGTATAAAAGGGTTTTACCACAACATACAGTATGCGCAGCGAATTTTAAATTAAATATATTAACAGCAGATGACGAAGGAAAAATATATTTAGAAGATTTTGGCTCAACTTTTAACGGTGAAGCTATAAAATTTTTGTGGAAATCGCCGTTTTTAGCATTAAGTGATGTTCATCACAAAAAAATTATAGATGAATTTTATTTTATTTTGGATGATGAATTTAATAATAAATTTAAATTTTCAGTGTATAAAGATTACGATTCTCATTATGAAGATGATAGTGAAACAATTTATTCATTGACTCCAAACCAGCTTGTATGGGCAGATGATGAAAGCCCTGATACAATATCTTATCAATGGTGCGGGGAAAACAGCGAAGTCCCTATATGGTCAATATCGTCTGATGTTTTAGAAAAAGCCGAAATATGCGGTAGTTGTTATAGTGTGCAACTATGTGTTCAAGGCAGTGAAGCTGCGGATAATTGCGCCATTCTCGGACTTCAATTTCGCGAAATTTATAATGATGATTAAAAATTTTAAATAAGATTACCGGACATTTTTAGTATATACATTAAAAAAAAGAAAGGAAAAAAGTCAAAATGACAGAATTTTCAACAACTTACTCCGATTTTATTCCTCAAATTTGGAGTCAAAAACTTGAACAAATGTTGGGCAAAAATTGCGTAATGATGCAATGTGTCAACAAAAATTGGGAAGGAGATATTCAACAACAGGGTGATAAGGTTAAAATTATTACTCCTGCAGAGGTTTCTGTTTCAACTCTTACATCTGATGATATTACTTATGAAGCATTGACTCCGTCAGCTCAAACATTAGAAATCAATCAAAGAAAGTTTTTTGCTTTCAAAATAGATGATGTTGCTAAAGCTCAAGCAAATACAGATATTATGGAGGCCCATTTAGCAAATGCCAAAAAAGCTATTGAGGAAGTTCAGGATTCATATTTGTTAGCTTTGCATACTGATGTAACATCTGCTAATACGGTTGGCAGTGAAAGCAGTCCGATTGAATTGAATAAATCAACTATTTATAAATATTTTGTAGATTTATCATTAGCATTAAAAAATTCAGATGCTGTTTATGCCGGTGTGAAACCTTGGGTTGTGATAAATCCTAATATAGAAGCATATTTGTTGCAAAGTCCTGAATTTATTTCTGCTCATAACGTTGCGGATAAAACCTTAAGAGAAGGTTCAATCGGCAGAATTGCAGGCATGGATGTATTGGTTAGTACCAATTTAACTGAAGTTGATGATAAATATTATGTTTTAGCCGGAACTAATGATGCAATTACTTTCGCTTCTCAATTAGCTAAAATCGAAAGCTTGAGAGATAAAGATTCATTCTCGGATTTGGTAAGAGGCTTATATTTATACGGAGCAAAAACTGTTCAACCAAAAGCACTGGCAAAAATGATTGTAAGCGCAGAAGCAGTTTAATCATAAAAGAAGTAATTTAGGCTTTTTGATTTAGAAATATACGGATGTACTCTTTTTAATCCGTTTAAAAAGAGTACATTTCCCCAAAGATGAGGAAAAATATATGAAACCAAAGTTAAGAGAAATTATTAACAACTTGGCAAAGGAAGCAGTATTACGCTCGGAAGAACTTTTAGGCTCCGGATGCGGGCAGCAAAAGAAAGAAATGGCAATAGATTATGTGACAGAGCATTTGCCATTTTCAGGATTTGGTAAAAAAATTGTTGCCGTATTATTATCGTGGCTTATTGATGATGCAATAGAGTTTTCCGTTTCGTATATAAATTCTTTGGCAAAAGAAAAAGGAGAAAATTAAAATGTTAAATCAATCTTTTGGCGGAATTTCACCTCAAGCCGTGACTCCGCAAATAAATTATGTTGATGTAGTTCAACAGCTTGAACAGGTATTGAATACTGATGTTCAGAGATTGCAATTGCTTATACAACAAGGCGTAATTACACAACAACAAGGACAGTACCTTATGAACAATTTAGCTGATACACAAAGAAAATTAAATATGTGTAAGCAAAGTATTCCTTTTGAACATGATGCTATTCAACCTTCAGGTGAGCAAGTTCCTGTATCACAAAATCCCTTGGAATTATTTTCACAAGAAAATCCGGGTTTTTTTGACAAAGACGGACGTGTAGATGTGTTGGATTATCTCAAAAATTTAGATGTGGACAAAGATGAAATTTCCAAAATAGCAAAACTTGTAGAAAAATTAGAAGCTTCTGCAATTGACGGCTATTTGAAAAAATCCGCACACGAAAAATCATTAAATGACGAAAACTCGGCTGCAAAAAGTAAATTGACATCTTATGCTCAAAATGCAACAACTGACAGCAACAACAACAGGATTTTCACGCGTGAGGAAATCGGCAAAATGTCCGGTGATGAATTTGCAAAGAATGAAAAATTGATAATGGAACAAGTCCGTCAAGGTTTTATCAAATAGTTTTTATGCAAATGAAGTTTGGGTTTAAGGGGTGAATAATTTCTCCCCTTTTCCCGAACAAAAAAAGGAGAACTCAATGAATTATTTAGAACTTATAAATAAATGTTTACTTGAATTGAATTATAGACAAGTTAATGCAACGGCAGAATTGATTAAAAATGACCATAAGAAAATAATGTCTGTTTTAAATATAGTCAACAAAGAAATTTGCAATATTGAAAATTGGAATTTCTTGTTGCGAAAAACTCGCTTAAATATTCCCAAAAATGCTACTGAAGTTATAAATCCTATAAAAGGAAGAATACTTTATTTGATTATTGATAAAAAAAAGTATAATTATTCGGATAAAATGGATTTATTTTTAACCGGAAAGGCAAATGTTTATACATATTCAATATGTAATGATAAATTGCTGTTTTCAAAATCCGATAAACCAAGGGTAGCTGATATTATTTATTATACGAGTTTATGTGTAGAAGATAATAATGGTAATGAAAAAACGGATTTTTCTCAAGAAACGGATACCTCAATTATTCCAATGCCATTTGCCGAACAGCTTTTGGTATATGGAACCTGTTTACGCGTAAAAGCCAATCCGTCATATATCAGATTCAGCTATTGGATGAGCATGTATAAAGAAGCATTATCAAATCTAAAATCGCGTTCGGGGATAGATGCAAATGATGCTCCAAGTATTAGGCTATTGCGCGAGTAACATAAAAAAAACAGGAGTTATTTTTACATTCCCCCCTGTTAAGATTTACACTAGCCGAAATATAAATAGCATGTTCATTATACTACTTTACTAGTAAAAATACAAATTATGATAAGAAATGTAACGACATGAAACAATTAACAACCCAGCAAAAACTCTTTGTATCAGAGTATATACGGACTCTTGACGGTGAAACATCCGCAAAAACAGCCGGATATAAATCGAAAAACCTGAAAGTTCTTTCAAGCCAGCTGTTAAGCAAGGATTTTATTATAAATGAGATTAAAAACCAGCTAAAACGCCAAATAGATATTTTGAATGTTCCAAAAGGTTATGTTATCCAAAAGCTTCTTCAAATTGCGGAATTTTCCCTGCAAGAAGAAGATATAACAGATAAAGAAGGCAATTATACCGGCAAGAAGAAGTTGAGAGATTCTTCTGCGGGATTAAAAGCGTTAGAAAGTCTATGCAAATATCTCGGGTTTTCTTCCGCCGAAAAAGAAGAATCTGAATATAAAGAGGCAAAAATTATTACAATATCGAATTTAGATGATGAAAAAATTTAAAGAAAGGTGCTTTCGTATGAAAAATAAAGAAACAGAGCAAATACTGTTAAATGACAGCAATTACGAAAAATTTCTACAAGACAAAACAGAAACAGAGTTTGCGGAGATTTTGAAAACTTCTCAAACCAATGAAAAAGAAGTTGTAACTGATATGAAATGTGTGCCAAAAGGTATGTATTTCAGCAAAAACTCAATCTATCTGGTTATGGATAAAAAAAGTAAGACAAAGTCCTATATAAACGGAATTCAAGCAGAAGGATTTATTGAGTCAGATTCTTCAAGAGAAAAACTTTGCTCCGGAGAGGTTGATTATTTTATTAGCGGTGACAAATATATAAAATTTTACAAGTATAAATCATGTGTAAATTCATAAATGTTTTTTCTTTCTCAAAATCCAATATTCCTATTTTGCACTATATTTTAAAAGTCAAAAATTGTTATTTAAAATATGGTAAATATTTACATGATGATTTTGCGCCAAGTAATGTTTACGATTTCATTCAATCTTTTTATCCTTATTTTTGGGTAATAACAGACTATTATGGCAAATTTATGGGATTTGTCGGGTTGGATAATTTTATAGGAGACGGGGTGGTTAATTTTAGTGCAGAATTAACGACATGTTTTGACCGTTGTGCTTGGGGTGATTTTACAAAATATAGTGCAAAAATTTTTTTAAAAAAATGTTTTGACGAATTTGGTTTGTACAAAATAAAATCGCAAATTTTTTCTGATAATTTCAGGATAAAAACGTTATTAAAATATTCAGGATTTGAATACGAGGCAACATTGCCTCAAGACACAATACGCGGAGGAAAACCGCAAAATATCGAAATTTATTCACTATATAGAAAATACTATTACGGAGGTTAAATTATGACATCGGATATATCTACAAAAAATGCTCTTGATTATTACAATGAGCGAGTTTTAATGAGTAATATCGTAAAAAAATATGACTATTACAATGATATGCGTACATCACAGCGAACAGATAATCGTATGATTTCTTATGCTATTTACAATGCCAGTGTCCCCGGCGTAAATGATTGGAATTGCAAAATTCAACTGCCTGAAATCTATGAATTAGCGCAAACCCTGAAATCCCATTTGGTACAAAATTTATACTCACATCCTGAAGCTATGTTTGATGTTTCAGGCAGTTCGTTCGAATCTCAAAAATTTGCAAACAAACAAAAAGCAATGCTTGTAAATACTTTTGAACAAATGAAAATCGGCGACGAGATGGAAAAGATTATAGATTCTGTTGTCGAAACGGGTGAAGTTACACTTTTTGTCGGATGGGAAACAAAAACAAAACAAATAAGACGCGCCTTAACTTTAAAAGAACAACTTGAAAACGAAACAGATGCCGCTTTTAAAGTTGAAGATAAAGTTATTTATGACAATGCAAAAATAAGATTTATAAATTACGAAGATTTTGTGTTTGATTCAAACAGTGCGGATAATTGGGATTCCTGCCCGAAGATTTACCGTACATATCAAACATTTGATGAGATTAAATCAAATCCGTCTAATAACAAATTAAATCAAGAAAAACTGGAATTATTGAAAGGAGTGGTGGCAAATAAAAACAAGCAAAAGGATAATTACTCTATTCCCAAAATAGAAGTCCTTGAATATTGGGGAGATATAGAACTTCCGACAGGCGAAATATTGAAAAATCAACTTATTTCTGTAGCCGGCAGAAGTGTAATAATTCGCTTTGAAGACAATCCTTTTGTAATCAATCCGTTTATACATGCAAATATTATTGAAAATCCGACGACAGGCAGGGGGATTTCACCGTTAAGAGTAGCTTTAATATTAAACAACATATCTTCAACCATCTTGAATAAACAATTGGATGCCCTTGCTCTGATGATGAACCCTCCTTATCTGGCGCCTAAAGGATGTTTCAAAGGTTCGCAGGATGTAAGTCCGGGGAAAGTTATTGAATACGATTCATCTTTGATGACATCAATTCCTACTCCTTTGAGTTTTGATAAAGCAATGACGGGTTGGGATTTTTTGAGCTTTTTTAAAACTACAACAGAAAGTGCAACAGGAATATTCAAAAACATGGCAGGAAATATTCAATCACAAGAAAGAACCGCGACTGAAATAAACTATTCCGTAAACGGTCAGGAAGCAAGATTGAACATGATTCTTGAATCAATTAACCGTAAAGTCATTGTTCCGATGGTAGAAAAAACCGCTGAATTGATTTCAAATTTCAAAATCGGCAGGGAAAATATTTTGGTTAATGACAGAGGTAAAAAGATTTTTGTAGAAATTAATGACGAAATCAGAAATTCTGATTATGTATATCGTTATGGAGACAGAAAAGCGACTTTTGAGCGCAAATCAAAGATTAAAGAATTATTTGATGTATTGCAATCGTTTTTACAGATTGGTGAAGTATCAGAACGTATCAATTGGCTTGAATGTTTCAAATTTGCATTGGAGCAATACGGTATTGAAAACTCAAATAATTTTTTAAAATCAGCAGAAGAACAACCCCAAAAATAATACACCTCATATAAAACATACTCGCATTTTGCGCAGGATAAACCTATTCTGCGCTTTTTATTAAAATACATACTAAAAGCCTGACCTGCATTAAGAGA
>OMVC01000145.1 GCA_900314375.1 uncultured bacterium | reverse complement strand
ACCAACATCGACTGGTATTTGATTATTTTATCACTTCTATATTTAATTTTCAATTTGTATTTTTTATTATGCTGCCGATTTGCGTTTTCTGATTTTTTCGAATATTAACAACACTGTGCATAAAACTACACAAATTGCAGTCGATATCATCCAAAATGCAATTGCACCATTCCAACCGAATTTATCAACCATAAATCCCGTACCGCTTGCTGATAACGCTGCACCTATATAGCCAAACACACCCGTAAAACCAATTGACGCTGATGCTACACGCTTTGAACTGCTTTCAACAGCACACAAACCGCCGATTAGCATTTGAGGACCTGCTGTGAATACACCAATCATCGCAGCATATACATAATCTAATACTTCAAAAATAGGCTTTCCTGTCGGATTTGTTGCAAATAAGAATAAACTTACTATTAACATTATCAAAAATACAATATTTACCGGTGTTCTGTTGCCCTTGCATAATTTATCGGAAATTACACCCGCCATAATTGCACCCGCAGAACCTACCAATGCCAAAGAACTTAATTTCGCGCTCGCTATCGGTAATGTGTTATTCTTTACTTCTACCAAATATTTTACCAGCCAATCTTCGGTACCAAATCTTATAATATACACAAACGTATAAGAAACCGCCAACATCCATATAATCGGGTTACAAAGGATATGTTTTTTAAAGATTTCAATATATGAAACACCATCTTGTTCATCTTTTTCTGCAGCTTTTACAGGCTCATTGTTATATTTTTCAATATCAGGCAAACCCAACGATTGCGGCTTATCTCTCAATCTGTCAAACAACCAAACACCGGTTATTAAACAAATAACAGCCGGTACATAAAATGCTGCCATCCAACCGAATTTGTTTATTACAAATCCTGATAATGCTACTGATGCAAATACACCAATTTGGTGTGAAGTTGACCAGATTGACCATTTTGTTCCGCGCTCTGAATTTGAAAACCAATATGATAAACTTTTTGCAACAGGCGGAAATCCGCAAGATTGAAACCAACCGTTTGCACCCCAGAAAAATGCCAATAACCATAATAAAACCGTTGCCGAAGGCATACCAAAGAAACTTACATGCCCCGGAGTTACAAATACGGCACTTAATACAAAACAAATATTACATATTGCAGATAATATTAATGCCGTAGGTAAAAATGTTCTTACGTTTGATTTATCAGCAATTACGCCGTTTATAAATTTTCCTATTCCATAAGTTATATATAATGTTGAACCCAAAATACCCAATTGAGTATTTGAAAGATTTAATGCCTGTCCCATTGATGGCAAAGCTACCGCAATATTTTTACGGCATAAATGAAATACCACATAAGCAATAAAACTTGAATAAAATATTCTCCATCGCCAATGTTTATACATCTCTTTTACTTTTTCGCTATCCTGTATAGGCTCGATAGCAGGAGGTTCTCCAAAAAATACCCCTAGCTTTTTCAACATTATTATATTTCTCCTTAACTACATATTTTATTATTCTTTATGACTTGAACATTTCTTGTCTCAGTCAATTCTAAACGCGCATTTTTTATTATTTCACGTTTATCTTCATCCAAACTATGCCCGTTTACCAATCTGTCCACAAATCCCGTATTAAGCCTTGCAGCTTTACCTAAAGCACCGATTTCTTCCAATACAGGCTTGATTACCTCAAAATCATATCCGAAGGTTTGTTTTGAATTATATACAAGCAAATCACCTTCTTCTGATTGAATAGGAGCACCTCCTAATTCAAAATGTAATTTAAATACGGATTTTAAATCCTGTAATTCTGATTGCAATGTCGTTATTACGGATTGAACCCTCAAATATCTCTCAAATAAGTATTCTACATTATCTAATTGTTTATGTTCCCAATCATATTTTTGCAAATATAATTTTTTTAATTTCGGATACGCCAAAGCCAACCCCATTGTATCACCCATCGCCCTGTGGTGATTGGTCAATTCAACGTTAAATTTCTCGGTCAACGCATTTAATCCGTGAGCTTCTAATTCGGGATATATCTCTTTAAACATTTGCTGGGTATCGATTCTTTCATTATTAATCCCTTTACCTGTTACGCGTTTTGAAGCCTCATTAATAAAACAAAAATCGAAAATAGCATTATGCGCAACAATCGGATAATCACCGATAAATTCCAGAATTTTTGGAATAATTTCTTCTTCTGTTGGCGCATCCTCTACCATTTCAGGAGTTATGCCATGAATTGCTATACTTGATTTTCGTATATGCTGCTGCGGATTTATTAAAGTCTGAAATTCATCTTTTATTTTGCCGTTTTCCAAACGAACAGCCGCAAATTCAACCATTTTTTCTTTTGTATAATCCAAGCCCGTTGTTTCAGTATCAAGAACTATTTCAATTACTTTTTTTCTCGCCATCTTTCTATCCTAACTCGTCTTAATAAGATAATAGCATAAAAATAAATTCTATGTTAGAATTGATAATAATAAATTTAGGAGAGCATACTATGTCAAACTTCACTGATGTTAATGATGAAATATTTGAACAAGTCGTAGAAAAATCTGACATACCGACTGTTGTTGATTTTTGGGCAACATGGTGCGGACCTTGCAGAAAACTTACTCCGGTTTTAGAAGAAATCTCCGCTGATTATGAAGGCAAAGTCAAATTCACAAAATTAAATATAGAAGAAAATAAAGATATCGCTAAAAAATATTCAATAAGCGGCATACCATGCCTGTTAATATTCAAAGAAGGAGCCCCTGTTGAACGCATGGTCGGACTTATGCCTAAATCTACCATTATATCCAACATTGAAAAACACATATAGAAAATGGAAA
>OMVC01000090.1 GCA_900314375.1 uncultured bacterium | reverse complement strand
ATTCTTCTTATATGATTTTTCTTTGCATTAACAATGCATATCATCAATAATGTTTTCAAATGATTCTATTTTTAACGCTTTATAATAGTCAAAATTAATAAAGCTGTTCATAGTGTAATCGTATATATCCTTTACGGCGTTTACAACATTCTTTAATTCAGAAATAGAATCTTCCATAAAAGTCCAATTTTTTGAACCTGTTTTTTGGGCAATATGTAATATATCAACTGAATAATCTGCAATTTTTTCTATATCCGATATAGTTAAAAATAACTGTGAAATACGATTACTTTCTGCCTCTGTTAAATCTTTTGCCGATAATTTTTGCAGAAAACTTTCTAATTCATCTTGATATCTGTCAATCAATTTTTCTTTCTTATCAATTATTTCTATAAACTTGGGGTTATACTGCTTAAACATTTTAACAGACATTGTTAAAATCTCTCTTGACAATTTTCCCATTTCAACCGTGACTTGATAAGATTGTTCAATGGCAACAGAAGGAACAACAAGTAATCTGTCATCTAATATAACTTTTTTATCATCTTTATCTTCTTTAATGACCAAATATGCTATTTTTTCTAACATTTTTGCAAAAGGGAGCAGCAATATTGTTGTGCCTATATTAAAAACCGAATGTACTACGGCAATTCCAAATGGGGATATTGTTTGATTAAAAGGAAGAGAATTTATAAAGTAATGTCCGATTTCATACAAAGGTAAGAATATTAAAGCACCTAAAATATTGAAACTTACATGTATAACGGCAACTCTTTTAGCGGCAGTATTAACGCCAATCGCAGATAACATTGAAGTAACACAAGTACCTATATTTTGTCCGATAATGATAGGTACTGCTATTGCCCAATTTACACCGCCGGATATAGCCAGAGCTTGCAATATGCCGACAGAAGCAGCTGAACTTTGAATAATTGCGGTAATTATCATACCGGTTAATAAGCCTAAAACAGGATTTTTAAAATATGTCAAAAATTTTGCAAATTCATCATTTTGAGCCAACGGCGACATTGATGATGACATTAAAATCATGCCGAACATCAATATTGCAAAACCCACAAAAAACATCCCGATATTTTTTCTTTTGGAAGTATTATTTTTCCCCGCCATTATTAGTATTACGCCAAGTAAAGATAAAATAGGGCAAAAAGACTCAGGTTTTAAAAGTCTTAAAAAGAAATTCGAACTTTCTATTCCGGATAAACTCAAAATCCAAGAGGTCAAAGTTGTTCCAATATTAGAACCCATAATCATTCCGACGGTTTGGGATAATTCCATAATACCTGAATTTACAAAACCGACAAGCATAACCGTTAATGCAGACGAGCTTTGAATTGCAACCGTTATTCCCGCCCCGAGTGCTAAACTTTTAATCGGATTTGAAGTTGCATTTTTTATGAATTTATCAAGTTTGTCACCTGCAAGTTTTTCCAAACCGTTTGACATCACCATCATACCGAATAAGAAAAAACCAAGTCCGCCGCATAGCGTAAAAATTGAAAAGATATCCATACATTCCTCTATTTACCGTGCACAATACTTTATTATTATCATATAAAAATATTGTTAGCATAAAGTTAGGATAGTTACTTATTTAGGTATATTAATTTTGAAAGTTGAGCCTTTACCAAGTTCACTTTCTACACTTACGCTTCCTCTATGAAGTTGAGCTATATGTTTTACTATCGCAAGTCCCAAACCGGTTCCGCCCGACTGACGACTCCTTGCTTTATCAACTCTGTAAAATCGTGTAAATATCTTATCTAAATGATTTTCTTGAATACCTATACCGTAATCTTTTACAGAGATTGTTATATTACCGTCTTTTTGGTCTGTGATTACCTCAATTTTTTGAGTCCCTGAATATTTAAGAGCATTATTTAAAAGATTTATTATTGCAGCTATAAGTAAGTCTTCATTGGCAAACACGTCTAAATCACATTTTGGCAAAAATAAAATATTTGTGTTTTGTATATTTAAATAAGAAATAGCTTTTTCAACCATTTTATTAAGATTGAATGTTGTAAAATTCTTGTTTTCGTTAGTCTGTTCCAACTCAATTTCAGAAAGTGTTAAAATGTCATTAACAAGTTTATTAATATTATCCGTTTGAGAAAGTATTATATCAAAGCATTCTCTATCACTATCGGCTATTGAATTTTTCGTATCTAAAAGTTCTATTGCCGAATTAATTGTTGCAATTGGTGTTTTTATTTCGTGTGTCATATCTTGAACAAAAATCGAACGATATTCTTCTAATTTTTTTAGTCTTACAATTTGGTTTTTTAATTTTGATGTCATTTGTTTTATTGCAATAGATATTTCTTGCAACAATCCTTCTTTTGAAACCTTGACTTCTGTATCCAGTTCCCCATTTGAAATTTTTACGACGCTGTCCTCCAGACTATTAAACGAATTTCTAATAGTTGAAAAAACATATACAAAATATCCGCTCAAAAGAAGCAAGCAAATTACAAAGAATATGATTATATTTATCTGAGAATCTATTAATGATGAAACAAAAGCATCTTCAAGTAAAACAAGCTCAAGGTAGTATTTTTTATTTTTTATATCAAATTCACTGACATCAGACAACTTCTGATGTTTAATTATGCTTTTGTATATTTCCCATTTGTTTAATTGTCTGTCAAGGATATGAGTGTCAGGATCAAGTTTTTTATTATTCAAAGTAGTTCCCGCAATTAATTTTTTGTTTTCATCAAAAATTTGAAAAGAAACAAAATTCTCATTTTTAAAATTTTCACAATATTCCATTAATCCCGAATTATCATTTTTGGACAAATACGGTGTTGCCGCCAGTTTTATTTGTTTTTTATAAAAGTTTATTTCATTTTCTTCACCGTCCAAATACAAATGATTTATTTGAATAAAATTGTATAAAGAAATCAATATGAAAATTGCTAAAATACCAAACAGCCAAATAATTTTATTTATCCAGAATAAATCCCTTTTTTTCATACTATTTCCTTCAGCTTATATCCGGTACCCCTTATTGTTTCTATGTCCTGTCCTCTTTGTCCGAGTTTTCTTCTTAAATTTACAATTTGAACATCAACAGCACGCTCGGATATATTAAAACCTTCATCCCCACGAAGTATTGAGAGTAAGACAGAACGGCTAAAAACTATTCCTACATTTGAAATAAAAGTATCTAATATTTTATATTCAAAATTAGTTAATTCAACCTCTTTATCTTGTACTTTTACAATCATTTTATCATTATCAATAATAATATCCTTATATTTTTTTATACCGCCAATGGAATTCAATGACTCCAAATGAGCCTTTATTCTTGCCAGAAGAATTTTGTTGCTGAAAGGTTTTGTAATATAATCTATAGCACCTGCTCTGAAACCCTCTAACACATCATTTTCCATTTTTTTAGCTGTAATCATGATGACTTTTGTATCTTTGTAAACTTCATCATTTTTGATTATCTTACACAGAGAATATCCGTCAAGTTCCGGAATCATAACATCAAGCAAAATTAAATCCGGTTTGTCGGCTTTAATAAAATTAAGAGCCTCATTTCCGTCAAATGCGCATCTGATTTTATAGTAACCGGCGGCTTGAAGCATAAGCTCCATAACTCTGTTTAACTGAATTTCATCTTCAACAATAAGAATTTTGGCATCTTTTATACTCATAAATTTATTATACTATTAAAAGTTTATAGAGATTAATATTTTGTTAAAACTTAATTTGTAAATTATTGTAAAAATACACATATACACACTAAAGTTTTTGCATATTAAATCCGTAAATAATAGTGAATATATTCTATATTTAGGAGAAAAAGAATGGTAGATAATGTACAAAGCATCGCAGCTAAATTGCTGTCCGACACAGGCTTACAGCAAAGAATAAGTTCTTCTGAAGCTTCTGATACATTTACTCTTGACGGTAAGACTTATACAGCTCAAGAATTGAAACAGATTTTACAACAAGGTCTGTCAGGAGGAGATAACAAGAGGGATATGGGTTTAGCGGTTGAACACAGTTCAGATGGCGCACAATTCATACGCGACAAAAACAATAATATTATTACATACCCAAAAGAAGGCGAAACATTTGAGCAAACAGCCAAAAGATTGGGATTCAAACAAGGAACACCCGAATTTGAAGAATTTATACAAGCAAACGCAGGCGCACATAAACGCCACTGGTTTAAGGTCGGAGAAGAAATCAAGATTCCGCCCTCAATTGAAAATAAACTCGTAAAAAACGAAGTTATAACTAAAGAACAAGCAGAAGCTGAAGTTGACAAATGGAAAGAACGTATTAACAAGCCGAGCAATCCGGATAAGCCAGAAAAACTTGGCAGGTTAGTCGATGGTCCTGACAAACCTAATAAACCGGACAAACCGGACAAACCGGACAAACCGGACAAACCTGACAAACCGGACAAACCTAACAGACCTGACAGGCCAAGCCCCACAAATGGTTCGCACGCAAAGCCTGTTCTTGACAATGTTTACGACAACTCTGCTCAAAGACAGCAAGGGGACTGCTACCTAATGGCGACAATAAACGGAATTAGAAATATAAGCGGCGGTCAAAAAATTTTAAGAAATTTAAGAAGCGAAAGAACTGTAAATGGTAAAAAAGTATACACATTCAATTTACCGGGAGCAAAACTTGCGGCGGAAGCACTAAAAGACAGCCATTATAAAACACATATAACAGGGACTTACACGTTTACCGAAGATGAAGTAAGAGAAATTTTAGCACAAAAAGGTACAAGGTATTCTCAAGATGACCCGGATACAATGCTTTTGGAAGCTGCATTTGAAAAATACAGACAAGAAGTGCAAAAAACTCTTAAAGCAAACAATATTCCTCTCGACAAATACTGGTATATTGCCGGAATGTCAACCAGTACCAACTGCGATAATCCTCTTGCGGGTGGAGATGCTCATGATGCAGCATTTGTATTAACCGGTAAAAAATCTGAACTATATTATACTTCAAACAGAAATTTACCTGTACTGTCAGATCAAGCATTATATCAAAATTCTGCAATTCCGGTTATAAGAAATGAGGTGCAGGTAAAAACGGCACCAATCTCTGAAATTGAGGGTG
>OMVC01000031.1 GCA_900314375.1 uncultured bacterium | reverse complement strand
TTATGAAGAATTTTTAAAAAGAGTTAAAGAAGGTATTGTGACAGATAGAGGAAATTGTCCTGTTACACCTTTATTGATAATGTTACAAGGAAAATGGAAAGACCAAGTTTTGTATTCACTTTGTATTCACGATTCCATTCGTTTCGGGGAATTAAAAAAAGAACTTGAGGGCATAACAAATACAATGCTTACAAATACATTAAGAGAACTTATAAAAGACGGACTTGTTCAAAGAATACAGTACAATGAAATGCCTTTAAGAGTTGAATATTCATTTACTCAAAAAGGTAAGGATTTAATGCCTGTTTTTTATGAAATGATGAATTGGGGTTTTAAATGGGAAGAAGATAATTCTTTTTCGTAATTTAATAATATGTAATTTTTGATATTTGCTTTAATCAATACAGCTAATCGGATATTCTTTTTTATATTGTCTTACTTTTTCAAGGTCAATTTCAGCATAAATTGCACATTCCTCATTTCCGGCATTTGCCAAAACTTCCCCATCGGGTGAAACTATCATAGAATGTCCAATATTGCTAACTCTTTCATTTGCTTTTCCAACTTGATTACAAGATACAACACATACTAAATTATCATAGGCTCTTATTTTATTAAGAGATTCCCAAATATCTTGTTCATGTTTTAATTTATCCGAATTATTATATTTCTCGTTTATAATACACCATGCAGTCGGGCATACAAGAATTTCAGCCCCCATTTTTGCTAGATTCTTTTGCATTAAAGGATAACGAAAATCATAACAAATATTTAACCCTACTTTTCCAAAGTCAAGCGCTACTACAAGAGGCTCATTTCCTGCTGTTATTCTTTGTCCCTCTGTTCCGCCGTTATAATTAAAAAGGTGAATTTTTCTATATTTCCCAACAGTTTCACCTGTTCTGTTTATCACGAAAGATGTGTTAAAAAGCTTATTTTCAGATTTTTCTATTACAGAACCTGTAACAATATTGGTATTGAACTTTTTGGCAAGCTCCTGAACCTTTTTTATAGTATTTCCACCTTGTTCGTCATCCGGAAAATTCAGGAAAGAATTATGATCTATTCCCGTTGAAAAGAATTCGGGAAATAATACCAAATCCAAATTTTTATCGGAATTTTGAGAGATAAATTCTTCAACTTTAATTAGGTTAAATTCTTTATCTCCAATTTTAGGATTGAATTGTATACTTAAAATTCCTGTCATATTTTTAGTGATTTATTCCTTTACATATTCTTCGCTTTTTTCCCAAAGTTCTTTAGCATTTTCTTCGTTATATGAAAGTGCGGACGTGAAGCAAGGTCGTGTACTTCTGTCGTAAAAATGTCCGGAACTTAAAATTATATCATCAAAGTATGTTAATTCAGCCAAAGCTGATGAAGAATTATCTAAATCGCCGTATCTTTCAGGCATGTTAATTCTAACATATTCAAACATTTGTTCATTCGTACCGGAAGATATAAAATTAGTTCTCATAAGTCCCGGGTTGAACGCATTGACTTTAATTCCACTCCCTTGTTCTTTTAATTTTCTTGCAAGTTCATATACGAAATACAAGTTGCAAAGTTTTGAATAGGAATATCGTATAGGATTAATTGCCATTTTATCGTCCGGATGTGCAATAGCCTCTGTTCCAAGCCATTCATAAGTTTCACCTTCTCTCAGCATAGGATTGTGCATATCGCTTGATGTTACAAGAATTTTTCCCTCTTTATCCATAAATGGTAATAAAAGGTTTGTCAAAAGAAAATGTCCTAAATGATTGGTTGCAAAAATTATATCAAAACCGTCTTTTGTCAGGTGTTTTTTGTCTGCTCCAACACTGCTTATACCTGCGTTACAAAGGAGTGCATATATTGGTTTATTATGATGCTTTTTATAATCCTCGACAAATTTTCTGACAGAGTCATTTGACGAAGTATCTAATTGCATAGCTATAATATTTTGATTTCCTGTTTCTTCAATAATTTGCTCTTTTGCGTTTTGAGCCTTTTGAATGTTTCTGCAAGCAAGGATTATCTCAAAATCTATTGAATATCCTGCAATTTTCTTTGCGGTTTTAAAACCTAACCCTGAATCTGCACCTGTTATAATAACTGTTTTCATATATTTATTCTACTATAATTTAATCTTATACATTTATTTTTTTTATTTTCTCAGAAATTTCTATCTCACTTATTCCCTTGTAATTAATATTAGAAGATGTAATCGGTTGTTTATAATCATATTTATTAATTGAACGAGAATCAACAATTATGGAAGGTGGCATTATAGACCATTTATAAAGAGCTTTTGACATTCTCTTGTAAAATTTATCAAGCCATTTTACTTTTTGTGTGTAGGAGATTTTGTTGTACTTCTCATATAAAAATTCAGAATTAAGCATATCCCAGTAATGTTCTTTTTTGTTTTCAATTCGCCAAATTATTTCGTCTAAAAATTCGTAAGGCATCAATGCATCTTCAGCTGTTAACGGTTCTCCTGTTTCACTGTTTATTGCCAGTTCTGCCCCCGGTTTTTTATTAATAACACTTTGTGGGATTGTATTTTTCTGTGCTCTGTTTTCATTTAACCATTTTGCAAGAGCGAACAGTTTTGTTTTCGGAACATCAGCGATAGGTGCGAAGCCACCTGACATATCACCGTTTATTGTTGCATAGCCCATATATAATTCTGATTTATCAGATGTTGCAATGGGGAGTGTTTTTGAAAATTCGTTGCTTATTCCCCATAAAAATACCGCTCTTGACCTTGCTTGAATATTATCCATAGTGAATGATTCTTCAAGCCTATTATTCCACTTGATTTCAACTTTTGTAAATATATCTTTTAAAGAATTATTGATACTATCAACCACATTTTTAATGGATGCTTCAAGAAAATTTATTCCTAAATTCTGTGCCAAATTTCGTGCATCATTTTTACTTTCTTTTGATGTAATAACAGACGGCATACTTATACCAAAAACATTATCTTTACCAAGAGCATCCGCCAATAAAACAGCACACACGCTTGAATCAAGTCCGCCCGACAGACCTATTACCGCTTTTTCAAATCCTGATTTATGAAAATAATCTTTTATTCCCTGAACTATTGTTTTATATGTTCTTTCTAAATCAGGATTATATTCAAGAGTATATGCTTTTGCTTCTGTCAAAGTTTTTTCAGGACCATTAGTTAAAGGATAAATCTCTCCAATATTTTTAATTGGATTAACTATCAAAAACTGTTCTTCAAATGATTTTGCTCTTGCTATTAATTTACCTTCTTTATTAAATACCCTGCTTGAACCGTCAAAAGAGCTGTTGTCTATTGCTCCAACTTGATTAACATATACAAAAGGAGTCTTATATTTTTTAGAAATGAATGAAAGCATATTGTGTTTTAATTGTTCTTTTTTGGCACGTGTAGGGGAAGCTGAACAATTTATAAAAACATCGGGATTTTCTTTTGATAGCTCTTCAACAGGATCTTTTGAATAAAGAACATTGTCATTAAAAAATTCTTTGTTGTTCCAGCAGTCCTCGCAAATTAAAATTCCATATTTAATGCCATTTATGGTTATTGTTTTAGAACAATTTTCGACTTTACTTTCATCAAAATTACAAAGTGTATCGGCACTTTGACACCCTACAACAGGTGACGGTTCAAAATATCTGTAATCGTTAAACTCACAATATGTCGGCAAGAGTGACTTTCTTACAATGCTTTTTATTGCTCCATTTTGAATAACAGCAAGTGAATTATAATATTTTTT
>OMVC01000086.1 GCA_900314375.1 uncultured bacterium | reverse complement strand
AAAATCCGCCACATACAAAATATTCTCAAATATTTTTGAAGAATGTGTTAAATTTTTAAGTACAATCGGGCAAATCGCACAACTTGGATTTCATTTAACTAAATGCATTTTTCGTGACGGAATATCATTTAAAGAATTAGCTTATCAATGTGAGAGATTTGGAATAAGTTCATTACCAATTACCCTGTCTATCGTCGGAATGACATCTATTATTGTATCTTCTCAAGTCGCTAATGAAATGGTAAAACAAGGCGGCGCGGATTTTATCGGCTTGTTGATGACTATATTAATAGTCAGAGAAGTTGGAGCCGTCATGTCAGGATTTGCAATAACCTCTATGATAGGGTCATCATTAGCTTCCGAAGTTGCAACAATGCGTGTAACAGAACAAATTGACGCTATAGATGTATTAAGTGTTGATTCAGTCGGGTATTTATTTACACCAAGAGTCTTATCAGGAATTATCATGATGCCGCTAATTGTCATTGTTGCATCAGCATTCGGAATCATTTTAGGCGGAATTACTTCAAATGTATTTTCCGGCTTATCATATAGAGCATATTTTACCTCTGTTTGGTTGGGATTGTACATGAAAGATTTATTCGTCAGCATATTGAAATCTGCAGTATTTGGTGGAATTATTGCTCTTATCAGTTGTACTTGCGGATACCACGCATCAGGCGGAGCTAAAGGGGTAGGTATTGCAACAACAAAAGCCGTTGTTTGGTCATTTATCGCAATAGTTGTATGGGATATGGTATTTGCTATGTTATTTTTCTTTTAATTTTGTTTGTGGTAGGTTATAGCTTATGAGCATTGAAGTCAGAAATCTTGTAAAAAAATTTGATGATAAAACAGTTATAAATGATATCTCATTTAAGGTATCAGACGGCGAGGTTCTTGCAATTGTCGGATTTTCAGGTTCCGGGAAAAGTACGGTACTAAAACTTATTTCAGGACTTATACCTTATGACAGCGGAGAAATTCTCACATCAGCAGGTGATATTGCAATGGTATTTCAATATTCTGCCCTTTTTGATTCTTTGAATGTATTTGATAATATTTCATTTGCATTGAGAGAAAGAAAAGATTTAAGAAAAAAATATTCAAAAGAAGATTTACAAAAAATTGTGGCACAAAAGCTTGAACTTGTTGGACTAAAGGGAATTGAAAACAAATTTCCTTCAGAATTGTCAGGCGGGATGCAAAAACGTGTAAGTTTTGCTCGCGCAATTGTGACAAACCCTAATACAATATTATATGATGAACCTACAGCAGGATTAGATCCGATGTCATCAACATTGATTGAAGATTATATTGTAAGTTTGAAACATGAAATAAATGCCGCATCTATTGTAGTTACCCACCAAATGTCTACAATATTAAGAACTGCAGACAGAGTAATTATGTTATATGACGGCAAAATTGTTTTTGAAGGCACCCCGACAGATTTGCTAAAACAGGATACCCCTTACACAAAACAATTCGTAACCGCTTCATTGGAAGGTCCGATGAAGATGAAAGCTTAACAGAATAAAACGAGGAAGAATTTATGAAAATGGAAAAACTATTTAATGACGACGTAATGTCAATTGATACTTATATTATGGTGAAATTAAAGGAAAAAACCGCTCAATTAAGAGATAAATTGGTTCAAAAAAACAGAGCTCCGATTATGCTGTCTATGGGCGCACCTACATCGAATCCGCCTGAAATTTTAATAGAAAAATTGAAAGAATTTTTAACAGAGGACAATATTCACACATATTCTGTTACAAGAGGAGAAAATTATTTTCGCGAAGCTTGTTCTCAGAGGATGAAAGACAGATTCGGTGTTGATATCGATCCAAATACCGAAGTTTGTTCAATTTTAGGTTCAAAAGACGGACTGGCAAATCTCATAAGATTTATCATTAACCCGAAATCGGACGATAAAGAAAAGGATATTATATTAATTCCGGATCCGGGGTATGCATCTTATACCCAAATGATAAAATGTTCAGGAGGAAAAGCTTATCCTATGCCTCTATTACCTGAAAACAATTATCAGCCTGATTTAGATAAAGTTTTAGAAAATCTTAAAAACGAAGGATATGATG
Organism: uncultured bacterium; assembly: GCA_900314375.1. GTDB lineage: Bacteria > Cyanobacteriota > Vampirovibrionia > Gastranaerophilales > Gastranaerophilaceae > Zag111. The sequence goes on along the minus strand of OMVC01000086.1, from coordinate 3,615 downwards.
AGAATAAAATAAAAGCAGTTATTATAAATTATCCTAACAATCCTTTGGGTGTCGGCGCAACAAGAGAATACGTCCAAAGTGTTTTAGATTTTTGCAAAAAACATGATTTATTATTGGTTTCTGATGCTGCATATTGCGATATGTATTATGATGAATCCGAAAAGCCTTTTAGCATATTTGAATTTAAAGGGGCAAAAGACTATGCAATAGAAATGTTTACACTTTCAAAGCCTTATGCTGTTACAGGCTGGCGTTTAGGCTGGGTTTGCGGAAATAAAGATGTTATTGCTCGATTTGCAAAAGGAAAATCGACAATTGATAACGGAATATTTAAGGCATTACAAAAAGCTTGTGCATATATCATGACAAACCCTGAAGGGGATGATTATATTAAAAATGCAAATGCCTCCTATAAACGTAAACAGTCTATTTTAGTAAAAGGGTTAAAAGAACTGGGATGGGAACTTAACGATTCAAATGTTCCGACAACAACATTTTATTTATGGCTTCCTATTCCAAGAAAATACGATTCTTGCGTAAAATTCTGTGAAGATATGCTTGAAAAATCAGGTATTGTTGTAGTTCCCGGAAATGCATTCGGAAACAACGGAGAAGGATATTTCAGAATTTCTTATGTATGCTCTGATGAAAAATTGCAAGAAGTTATAAACAGAATGAAAGCTGACGGATTTAGATACTAATTCATAATAATCCGATTAATTCACAAATTATAATCAAAAAAAACGAGGCGATAATTAGAAATTTAATTATCGCCTTATTTTATTATTCATTTTATATTACATTATACCATATTGATTATAATGCTGTAGCAGAACCATCTAACAAGTAGTCATAATGTCTGATATCATCATAGTTATTAGGTACAACCGGTTCCGGTTCAGGTTCTTTTGGTGCAGGAGCTTGAGGCTGAACGTACTGCTGTTTTGGAGCACGTTTTGCAAGCAATGAATCCAAATCCGGTTCAAGAGTCAACTCAAAATGGAATCTGCCCATGTGTCTGTGTTGTTCGTATTCGTTGTTAATTAACGGATAACCCCAATACAATCTTGCACTCAAGTCACCAGGCAATTGAACTCTTAAGCCCATACCGATTGAAGCTAAGAAGTAGCTTCCGTCATGTTCATGATAGTAATCTTCACCTCTCCAAGGGAATACACCTGCAGTATCAGCAAATACAGCACCTTTTAAGTAGTTACCGATGAAGTTATGAATACCTGATTTTGTTTTGATTGTTCTTGGCAATAATGGGAACATCAATTCAGCACTCGCATAGTAACCGTTTTTACCCATTAACAAACCTTCCGAATAACCTCTAACAGTAGCTAAACCACCTGTTTGGAATAAATCCATGTAAGGGATGTGTTTTGAATTAGGTATAATTTGGTATGCACCACGCAATTGACCGATGAAACCATGTGAGAAATCATGCAATCTTAACAAACTGCCTGAATATTTGAAGTAGCTGGATTGACTGTCAAATATAGGAACAGCTAATGTTGCCATTTGGTTCAAATACCAAATACCGCGTTTTGTATCTTTTCTGATGTTCAAACCAACATCAGCACTGGTAATTTCGTCAGTATCCTTAATTGGGTCATACGGTAGACCAAAGATATCATCTAATTTTGACCAAGTTCTTGAACGTTTGTAGTTCAAAGCTGCAAAAGATTTCAACTCAAATCCTCTTTTTCTGACAAGAGGTTGATCATAGTACAAACTATATATATATGAGTTACTCCTTAAACCTAACCAGCTATAAGGACCTTTTTTAACACGAGCAAAAGTAGATGAGAACGAAAATCCGACTCTACCGTCTTTTTTGTTTACAGGGAAACTGTAATCAAAGAAAGGACTTGTAGAACCTTTAGCGAAATAAGTTCCCATAGACAATTGATCCCTGTGGTGGAATAAACTGTCAACAACGATAGCCGGACCGCCTCTTAATTGACCTGTAGAACGACGACCTGCGTTATCCATCATACCGATAATGTGTAGCGGGAAAGTTTCTTGAGCAACCAATTCAATATCGGTTGTTCCCGGCTTTTGACCTGCTTTTAAATTAGCAGATAAATTTACACCATCATGATATCTGTTAAAATCAAGAACATCTTTTTCTAAATCTACGATATCAAATAATTGACCTGCTTTTTCAGGCATACGTTTCAAGATATAACCGTCGGTTGTATATCTGTTATTTTCAACTGTAATATTACCGATTTTACTTTCAATAAGTTCGATTTTAATATTACCGTTAGAAACTGTTTGTTCGGGAAGATATGCTCTTGCAGTAACATAACCGCGTTCTGCATATAATCTGTTTAATTCATTGATAGCTTCTTGGATATCAGACATAAATACGTTTTTGCCGACATATTTGCCGATAACATTATTAATTTGATCTCTTGTAAGAATTTCTGACGGAGAAACTTCAATAGAATTTACATAAACCCCTTGAGAACCGAATTCATCAATAGCAGCCTTCATATAATTACTATTAGGATCTGCATAATTTGTAACAGGGCTACCGCCTGTACCGTAACGAGCATCTTCATACTGTTTGTAATCCACTTCTCGAATACGACTATTTCTGTCATAACGCATCATATCATTATCGTGAATACTAGCGCCACCAATTTCGTTCATTACAGGGATAGCTCCGTGTGTGTAACCATACCCCGCAGGAACAGAACCTGCGCCTGAAACCAATTCCGCAAAGGAAGGGGCTGCAGTTAACGCGCAACAAACAGATGCTGCAATGGCTATACCAAAGAATCTGTTTAAATTTTTCATCTTTTTCATTGACCTGTTCACCTTCTATTAATTATTATATATCTAGTTGTATATCTATAAGTATATTTTTCCACATAAAGCTAAAATATAAACTTATTATGAATTTTTATTACAACATTTTTACAAAAACCCGTAAAAATATTATTTGCCACTAGCACATTATATAAAATTTAATATTCCATGTAAAGGATGTTACAAAAAAATAAACCATACGGATGATTTTTACAAAAATCCTTATTTGTGCTATTATAATATCAATCAAAAAGGAGAGATTAACATGAAAAAATCATTAAGTTTATTAGCTGCAACAGCAGTAGTTTTAGGAGCTCTTACTTTCGGAAATAGTGCAAATGCTGCCGATTTTTCAGTTGCAATTGTTGATGTTCCGGCGGTAGTGAACGCTTCAGCTCAAGTTCAAGCTTTGAAAAAAGAACAACAATTAAAAGCTCAAGAAATTGTTAAATTCATTGAAAAAGCAAGAAAAGATGTAGCTTCTATTTCAGATGCTAAGAAGAAAAAAGCTGCAGAAGAAAAATATAACAAAGAATTAGTCACAAAGAAAGAAAAGATGGATGCTGAATACGCTGAAAAATTAAGAGCTTTGGATGAATCAATTTCTAAACAAATTACCGATAAAGCTAAAGCTGACGGCTATGATTTAGTATTATCAAAAGGTATTGTATTATACGGCGGTAATGATATTACTGATGAAATCGTAAAAATTATCAAATAAAAATTTACAAAAATTAATATTTCTTAATAAACCTTCTCGAATTTCGAGAAGGCTTATTTTTATAAAGTGCA
>OMVC01000199.1 GCA_900314375.1 uncultured bacterium | reverse complement strand
ATGTACGTTTCCCCAATAAGTTTTTCAGGAATAAATGTGAAAATTCCTTCAAATGATGCTCAAAATAAAAACGTTAGTTTTTTGTATAATCATGTACTTGATACTGTCAATGAACTGCACCTTCCTGCAATATTTCATACAGATAGAATAGAAGTAAGTGTAAGTGATGCTAAATTAGAAAAGGCTAAATTCCTGACATTAAAAGAAGTTTTAAACAAATTGCATATAAAATTTAATGTAGATTAATTAGTAGTATTATAATATTTAAAATTATTAAATAAAAGTTAATTTCTTATGACTTTGTTGAAAATAACGTTAAAATGATAACAGAAGACAAGAAGTCCTGAAGGCAAGTTTGAATTTTTAGCTTCAGTTCTTCCTGCTCTAATCTTAACTGAATGGAGTTGATATTTTATGTTAGATTTCGACAAATTTACAAATTATTCACAAGAGATTTTGGCATCATCAAGCAATCTTATGGCAGAACATAAAAATCCGCAAATTGAACCGGAACATATTATGCTTGCCATGATAAAGGATAATGGCTTGATAAAAGATTATCTGACAGAATTAAATCTTTTAAACCAAAATTTTATCAATAAAATTGTGTCCGCTGTTGACAATTTGCCGAAGTTATCAAATCCGCAAAACCCGCAAGGTTTGTATCTTTCAACAGATACCGGCAGATTATTGGAGCTTGCCATATCAGAAAGCAATGCGCTAAAAGATGAATTTGTCGGGATTGAATCAATTTTGCTTGCGATGACAAAATTGGAAAATTCAAATATTCAGAAAATATTAAACGATTTTAATATCAATCAAAACAAAATTTTAAATGTAATGAAAAAAATAAGAGGTAATAAAAAAGTGGATTCTAAAAACGCAGAAGAAAATATGAAGGCTTTGGAAAAATATTCAACCGATTTAACGGAACTTGCAAGAAAAGGCAAGTTAGACCCCGTAATCGGACGTGATGAAGAAGTTCGCCGTATAATGCAAGTTCTAAACAGACGTACAAAAAATAATCCCGTCTTGATAGGTGAGCCGGGAGTCGGGAAAACAGCTATAATCGAAGGTTTAGCTCAAAGAATTGTCCGCGGAGATGTTCCTGAAAGTTTAAAAGAAGTTAAACTAATTTCACTTGATTTAGGAGCATTGGTTGCAGGTGCAAAATTCCGCGGAGAATTTGAAGAACGGCTAAAAGCAGTATTAAAAGAGGTTGAAGATTCTAACGGTGAAATAGTTATGTTTATTGACGAACTTCATACGGTAGTCGGCGCAGGAGCAACAGAAGGTTCAATGGATGCCGGCAACCTTTTAAAACCTATGCTTGCACGGGGCGTTTTGCGAACAATCGGTGCAACAACAATAAACGAATACAGAAAATATATTGAAAAAGACCCTGCTTTAGAAAGACGTTTTCAGCCTGTTATGGTTGATGAACCGTCTGTAGAAGACACAATAAGTATTTTAAGAGGTTTGAAAGAAAAATACGAAGTCCACCATGGCATAAGAATACTTGATTCGGCAATAATAGAAGCTGCAAAGTTGTCTGACAGATACATTACAGACAGATTTTTACCGGATAAAGCTATTGACCTGATTGATGAAGCGGCAAGTTCTTTGCGTATCCAAATTGATTCTATGCCTGAAGAAATTGACGCAATGACCCGCCAAAAAATGCAATTGGAAATAGAGCGTGAAGCTTTGAAAAAAGAAGAAGAAAATCCTGAAGCAAAACAAAAAATTGAAGAAATTAATAAAAAAGTAGCAGAACTTCAAAGTAAAATAGATGTTCTTCAAGCACAATGGGAACAAGAAAAATCTTCTATAACTTCCGAAACGGATATAAAAGACCAAATAAATACGGTTAATAACCAAATTGAAGAAGCCGAACGTAATATGGATTTGCAAAAAGCGGCCGAACTAAAATACGGCAAACTTCTTGAACTTCAAAAACAATTAAAAGCGTTTGAAAATAAAGAACATATTGAAAACAAACTTCTGAAAGAAGAAGTTGAAGCATCTGATATTGATGAAGTTGTTTCAAAATGGACAGGGATTCCTGTTACAAAACTTGTCGAATCGGAAATGGAAAAACTTCTGCACATGGAAGATGTATTGCATAAACGTCTTGTCGGACAGGATGAAGCGGTTGATACGGTGTCTGATGCTATTCGTCGTGCGCGTTCAGGTTTAAAAGACCCGAAACGCCCGATTGGAACATTTTTATTTTTAGGGCCGACGGGTGTCGGGAAAACCGAACTTGCAAAATCGTTGGCTGAATTTATGTTCAATGATGAAGATGCACTAATTCGTATTGATATGTCTGAATATATGGAAAAACATAATGTTGCAAGACTTGTCGGAGCGCCTCCGGGGTATGTAGGATACGAAGAAGGCGGACAATTGACAGAAGCAGTCAGACGTAAACCATATTCGGTTGTATTATTTGATGAGATTGAAAAAGCACATCCGGATGTGTTTAATATAATGCTTCAAATATTCGATGACGGGCGTTTAACGGATTCAAAAGGGAGAACTGTTGATTTTAAAAACACATTGATTATTATGACAAGTAATATCGGTTCGGATGTAATTTTGGAAAACACTTTAAATTCAATGCTTTCCCCTGAACAATATAACGATACAAAAGAGAAAGTTTTAGCAATTTTGCGTGAGAGATTTAAACCTGAATTTTTAAACAGAATAGATGAAACAATTTTCTTTAAGGCATTAAATTTACAACAATTAAGCAAAATTGTGGATATTCAGATGGATTACTTACGTAATTTGTTAAAAGAACAAGAATTAACGTTTGAAATATCTGATGATGCGAAAGAATTTCTTGCAACTCAAGGGTTCAATCCTGTATATGGCGCAAGACCGCTAAAACGTGTAATTCGTCAAATGGTTGAAAATCCGTTATCTAAAAAGATTTTATCGCATGAATTTTCAAAAGGCGATAATATAAGGATAGATTTAGGTGATGATGAATTAATTTTCAGCAAATAAAAATATAATGCACGAATTATTTGTAGGATTATTTTGCGCATTTGATAAAAATATACATTCCACATTTCTTTGACCGCAAAGAAACGTGGAGCAAAGAAACTCCTGCCCATCGCTCCGTTCACTAATAATTTGTAATGCTCGAATATAAAACGGACAACTCGCTATCGCTCAAACAAGTCCGTTTTTGAAGCTTTCTCGCATAACAATTATTGTTCACTTCGCGGAGGGCGAAGGGGTGGGGTAAATGATATGGCATATCGCTTTATGCGTAGTATTTTTCAAGCGCGCGGCGTTGTTTTAGCCGCGCTGAAAGATTTTTGCCTATTTTAGGCAAAAACACATGTTACCGCGTTAAGCGGTCTGTTGCGATGCCGAAGGCATTGCTTTAAAACAGCGTTTTTTCTCTTTCTTCGTTTATTCTTTCTCTTTTGCTCGCAACAAAAGAGAAAGAATGAACAAATAATTTGAAATTAACGGCTATAATTAATCCTACAATTTTTACAAACATTATTTTTTTATTAAGGGTAATTATATTATTTCATGTTCATGATAAAATTCTAATAAATCAGACTTGCGAGGAATAAATATGACAATGAAATGGTTATTGAAACTTTTGGGAGACCCAAACGATAAAAAAATAAAAGCTATAATGGGCGTAATTGATCATATAAATGAGTTAGAGCCGGAATTTGCGGCATTGAGTGATGACGAATTGCGTGCAAAAACTCAAGAATTTAAGGATATTCTTGCTAAACGTCCGACTTCCACTAATTTTAAAACGGATTTAAAACTGGAAAAAGAAGCATTAGATAAAATTTTACCTGAAGCTTTTGCAACGGTAAGAGAAGCCGGCAAAAGAGTTTTGAACATGCGCCATTTTGATGTTCAATTAATAGGCGGATATTTTTTGCATAACGGTCATATTGCAGAAATGAGAACAGGTGAAGGTAAAACCTTAGTGGCAACATTACCTGCATATTTGAACGCATTAACAGGCAAAGGTGTTCATGTTATAACCGTTAACGATTACCTTGCAAAACGTGACAGCGAATGGATGGGTAAAATTTATAATTTCCTCGGATTGTCTGTTGGAGTTGTATTATCAAACGGTGACGGTGCAAGAGATTTTGTTAAAAAATATGATGCGTACAGATGTGATATTACTTACGGAACAAACAATGAATTTGGGTTTGACTATTTAAGAGATAATATGGCAACAAGCGAGGATATGCTTGTTCAAAGACCTTTTAATTATGCAATTATAGACGAAGTTGATTCAATTTTAATCGACGAAGCCAGAACTCCATTAATTATAAGCGGTCGTTTGGCACAATCCGAAGAAACATATCGTTCGATGGCACAAATTGCCCCTCAATTGGAAAAAGAAGTTGATTATACGGTTGATGAAAAAAATAAAAATGTAATTTTAACCGAAGAAGGTATCGATAAAGCGCAAAATTTAATCGGAGTAAGCGATTTATTTGATATGAAGACGAATTATGCGCATCATCTTCTGCAAGCTTTAAAAGCAAAAGAACTTTTTGTGAAAGATACCGATTATGTCGTAAAAGACGGCGAAATAATGATTGTTGACGAATTTACGGGTCGTATAATGGAAGGCAGACGCTGGTCTGACGGTTTGCATCAAGCAATTGAGGCAAAAGAAGGTGTTGAAATTCAGGACGAAACCCAAACATTAGCAAGTATAACTTTCCAAAACCTGTTCAGATTATATCCGAAACTTGCAGGGATGACAGGTACAGCAATGACAGAAGAAGCTGAATTCGGGAAAATTTATAATCTTGAAGTAACCTCTATCCCGACTAATAAAAAAGATATAAGAATAGATTATCCTGATGTAATTTATAAATCCGAAGTACAAAAATATTTGGCGGTTATTGATGATATCGTTAAACAACATAAACTCGGACGTCCTGTTTTGGTTGGTACGGTAAGTATTGAAAAATCGGAATATTTATCCTCATTATTAAAACAACGCGGAATAAGACATAATGTATTGAACGCAAAACACCACGAAAAAGAAGCTTATATTATTGCACAAGCAGGCAGATACGGTGCGGTTACGATAGCTACAAATATGGCAGGTCGAGGAACGGATATATTATTAGGCGGTAACGCTGAATACTTGGCAAAAGCAGAACTTGACGAACGCGGAATTACGGAAAGTAATGTTGATTATAAAGAATTATCAGCCGATGCGTTGGCAAGAGCAAGAGAAATAACCGAAAAAGAACATGCGCAAGTTGTAGAAGTCGGCGGATTGCACGTTATAGGTACAGAGCGCCATGAATCACGACGTATTGATAACCAATTAAGAGGTCGTGCCGCTCGTCAGGGTGATCCTGGGTCTACAAGATTTTTCTTATCTATGGAAGATAATTTGATGAGAATATTTGGCGGAGATAAGATTAAACAAATTATGACCGCATTAAATGTTCCGGAAAACATGGCAATTGATTCACCGTTGATTACAAAACGTATTCAATCAGCTCAAAAACGCGTTGAAACTTTCCATTTTGATATAAGAAAGAACGTTTTAGATTATGACGATGTTATAAATATTCAGCGTGAAAAATTCTATCGTCAAAGAAGAAAAGTTTTATCAGGGCAGGGAATTTATTCTGATATTCTTTATATGATGGAAAAAGAAGTTGAACGTATAATGGGCAGTTTTATATCACCTGCTCAAAAAGTTGAGGAATACGTTTATGAAGACTTGCAGACTATGATAAAAGAACTCCATTCTACTGTTCCGCAATTATCTGAAACCATACAGGTTTCTGATATACAGAATATGCGTTTTGCACCTATGTATGAAAAATTAAAAGATTATGTAATCCAAGCATACAAAGACCATGAAGTAGAAATCATTGATTTTTATAATAAAGTTTTATCGGAATACGGCGGAGATTATCCGCAGCAGGAATATTTTTCGGAAGATAACGTTGTCCGTCAATTGGAAAAAGATATATTGTTAAAAGTTGTTGATGCCAAATGGATTGATCATTTGACAAACATCAGAATGTTGCAGGACGGTATCGGACTTCGCGCATACGGGCAAAAAGATCCTTTGATTGAATATAAAAAAGAATCTTACGATTTGTTTAATAAAATGATGTCAGATATTCAGAGTGAAACAGTTAAGCACTTATTCCGAACAAAATTCGGTGTCCAAGTTGTCGGCGGTGACGAACAGGTAATGTAATTTACTCTTATTGCAAATTATGTTAAAATCGCATTATGTTGGAAGATTTGGATAGAATTAAACAGGCAGTTGATATTGAAACGAAATATCGTTACATAGATATTTACGGGCGCAGGCAGAATTTTTCGACATTTATAAAAAGCGAGATAAAAAAAGAGTTAAAAAAATCTAAAAAGAATCCGCGCTGGCAAGTTTTGTATGAGGCCTTTGACGTTTATCCGTACTCGTCCGTTCCAGAGCGCAGACGCTCTATTGAGCATCTTATAAGGGTTATAAAACTCGAACTAAAAAACAAAAAAGAAGAAGAACAAATTGAAACCCAATATAAAGCGCAGCGCCAAAAACATCCTTCAGAAGTGGATGTGATGTATATAAAAGGCGTCGGACCAAAAGTCGCTTATAAATTAAATAAATTAGGAATATACACAGCGCAGGATTTAATGATGTATTTCCCTAAAAAGCATATTGATTATTCAACCAGAACGCTTATAAAGAATTTACAAGAAGGTCAAACAACAACTGTTTTTGGATATATTCGCTCTGTTTCGACATTTAATACAAAAAATAAATTATCGGTTACAAAAGTTGTCATAGCAGATGAAAGCGGAAAAATGGAATTATGCTTTTTCAATGCAAAAGGCAACCGCTATGTATTAGAAAGAATGAAAGCACAATTTCCTCAAAACGCCGGAATAATGTTATCAGGGGTGGTCAAGCGCGATAATTATACATTTGGTTTGACGATTGATAAGCCTTCATATTCCATTATGAGCGGGGAATTCAAAGAAGATGCAAAATCTAATTTGAATATAGGAAGAATTGTTCCTGTATATACGGTTTGTGAGGGACTGAATATAAAAGTTTTAAGAAAAGCAATTTTTAATGCGATAGAACTGTATAAAGATGATATTTTAAATATTTTGCCTGATTTCATCCGCACAAAATACGGAATTATGAACAAAAAAGATGCGGTAGAGCAGATACATTTCCCGAGTTCTATGGAAACATTGGAACAGGCGCGTTTTTCGTTGATTTTTGAAGAATTGTTTTTAATCCAGTTAAAACTCATCAGATTAAGAGAAAACACTGCTAAAAATACATCCTCTTACGCTCTAACCGTACATCAAGACGGATTAGTCCAAAAATTTATAAAGAGCCTTCCGTTTGAATTGACTTCGGGGCAAAAACAGGCAATAAACGAAATACTAAATGACATGAATTCAACTACCCCTATGCAAAGGTTATTGCAAGGGGATGTCGGCAGCGGGAAAACGGTCGTTGCAACAGTGATGCTTTTAGCGGCGATAGAAAACGGTTATCAAGGAGCATTTATGGCTCCGACGGAAATTCTTGCACAACAGCATTATAATAATCTTATTCAATGGTTGACTCCAATGGGCTTGAGTGTAGGTTTGTTTATGGGGTCACAAGGAAAAAAAGTCAGGACTCAATTTGAAACCTCCCTGCGCAACGGACAAATAAATATTGCGGTTGGTACGCACGCTTTGATACAGGATAATATAGAGTTTAATAATTTAGGTGCAATAGTGGTTGATGAACAGCACAGATTCGGGGTAAAGCAAAGAAATATTTTGAAGAAAAAATCGCAAAATCCTCAAATGCTTACTATGACAGCAACTCCAATTCCAAGGACATTAGCATTAACTGTTCATGGAGATTTGGATTTGACCATAATAAATGAATTACCGAAGGGCAGAAAACCGATAGAAACTCACCTGACAGGTTCTCATAAAAAAGTTTGGGAACTTATAAAACGTGAAGTCGATTCAGGGCGTCAAGCATATATTGTATATCCTTTGATAGAAGAAAGCGAAACTCTATCAGCAAAAGCAGCGACAGAAGAAGCGCAAAAACTTCAAGAAACGGTCTTTAAAGATTATAAAGTCGGACTTTTGCATGGCAAACTTAAACCTGATGAAAAAGATGAAGTAATGAAAGATTTTAAAGACGGGAAATACGATATACTTGTTTCTACAACCGTTGTAGAAGTCGGGGTGGATGTTCCTAATGCAACTGTTATGGTTATAGAAAATGCCGAACGGTTCGGACTGTCACAATTGCACCAATTAAGAGGACGTGTAGGCCGCAGTGATTTGCAATCTTATTGCATACTTATAACTTCTTCCCGTAAGCAAGAAACAATGGACAGATTAGGTATAATGGTGCAAACAAATGACGGATTTGTAATAGCGGAAAAAGATTTGCAGCTTCGCGGGCCGGGGGAATTTTTAGGAACACGCCAAAGCGGATTGCCTGATTTAATTATTTCAGACATTGTTCGGGATGCAAAAATTCTTGAACTTGCAAGAAACGAAGCAATAGATTTTGTGCAAAGATATGATGTAGAAGAATTTCCTTTGTTGAAAAATGTCACATCTCTGGAAATGTTTACGGGATTAGATATTTAGCGTTCCCGTTGCGTCTTTAATTCACAGGTGATATAATCCTTATATAAAAATATAAATATAAGGAGAGAAAATGCAAACTTTTGAATTTAACTTATCAATGGAAGAATTAAAAAAACGTACACATAAAGATTATTTGAATACAAAAAAATTTTTGACCCCTGAATCACCAGAGTACACAAGCCTTGCAGAAGGCGACAAGCAAGCGCTTAAACATCTGGTAAAAGCAGCTGACATTTTAGAAAAAATCAACATGCAAATAGATTGCCATCACAATTTGGCTTTTAAAGAATTTTTAGAATCAGAAGTTGCAAAAGGTAATGAGCAGGCAAAATTAACCAAAATATTGTTTGACGCGCAAAAAGGTATAAATGCCATTGATTCAATGTCAAATATAATAAACCTTGCAAAAGGAATAGAATCAAAACCGGGTAAAGGAGTTTATCCGGAAGATTTATCAAAGGAAGAATTTCATTCGGTTTTAATGCGTATGATAAAAGAAGGCAAAATTGATGAGGTTAAAAATATTTTAACCCAACGTTCCATTGTTGTCCGCGACAACGAAAACTTAAAAGGGATTGATTATATAGATTATTTTAAAGAAGATTTTGCGCGTATGGCGGATGAACTTGAAAAAGCATCTGAAGTTTCCACAAATTCCGATTTTAATGAATATTTAAAACTTCAAGCAAAAGCATTAAGAACAGCAGACCCGATGTTGGATGCTTATGCCGATAAAAAATGGGCAACTTTACAGGATACACCGTTAGAATTCACTATCACAAGAGAAAATTACGAAGACGAAATGACAGGTACAATCGTTGAAAATGAAGAATTATCCAAACTTTTAAAAGAACATGGCATTTCGCCAATTCCAAAAGATTTTTTAGGCGGTCGCGTCGGTATAGTTAATAAAAAAGGTACTCAAACTTTACTTGAAATAAAAAAATATCTTCCGACTTTGGCTGATAATATGCCTTATAAAGACGAATACACTCAAACAATTTCATCAGATGAAGATGCAAAACAGACAATGGTTGATGTTGATATGGTAATGGCTTCAGGTGATGTCGGGGAATACAGAGGCGGGATAACATTAGCGGAAAATCTGCCAAATTCCGATAAATTATCACTTACAATAGGAGGCGGAAGAAGAAATGTTTATCATAGACAAATACGCTTTATAAGCGATATGTCTAAATTGCAAAAACGATTGGATGAAATTTTAGATAAAGACCAGCATAAATACTATTTAGACGAAGCTGATCACTGGTTTACTATCGGGCATGAAAACGCCCATTCATTAGGACCTAAAGAAAGCAGCGAAAGTTTAGGTAAATATAGAAATATTATCGAAGAAAATAAAGCTGATATGGGAGCTTTGGCTTTTGTTGATTTGTTAACAGAATTGGGTATGTATACTCAAGAACAACGCTTACAAATTATAGTAACCTTTGTTGCTGATAATTTCTTAAAATCAAAACCTACAATGTCGCAAGCGCACAGAGTTCGAACTGTAATGCAAAACAAATATATGTATGACAGAGGGGTTTACGATATAGTTGATGGAAAAATCCATGTAAATATCGACAAAGTTGTTCCGGTTGCAAAAGAAATGTTGACCGAAATCGTAAGAATACAAATTGACGGCGATTTCAATAAAGCGGAAAAATATGTTTCTGATAATTTTGTTTGGACTGACGAAATGGAACTTATCGCACAAAAACTTCAAAAAGTAAATAAAACTTTAAACGGAACACTTGAAACAAAATTGGCAGATAAATTACTTGCGGAATAAAATAAATATCAATATTGAAAAAGTATGGTTATTATTGTTTTTAACAATATAGTTTAATATTTTTTCTTAATATAGTTGATTTTTAATTTCCAAGGTGTTATAAATACAAAAGGTAGTAATAAGATAGGAGATAGGACAATAGCTATACCAAACAATTCCAAATCAAAGGACAAAACAATAATGAACGAATATATTCGTTCCAGAGAAGTAAGATTGATAGATGAAAACGGTGAAAACCACGGGGTAGTACCGACATCAAAAGCATTAAGAATGGCAGAAGATGCAGATTTGGATTTAGTATTGATAAGTCCTAACCAAGAACCTCCTGTTGCAAAAATATTAGACTACGGAAAGTATAAATACGAATTAGCCAAAAAAGCAAAAGAAGCAAAGAAAAAACAGCACGTTGTTGAAATAAAAGAAGTAAAAATGCGCTATAAGATAGATGTTCATGATTATGAAGTTCGTATAAAAGCAGCAAGAAAATTTATTTCACAAGGCAACAAAGTAAAAGGTGTTGTCATGCTTCGCGGAAGAGAAATGCAGCATTCAAATTTAGCGTTTGATTTGGCGCAAAGATTCATAGATGATATGTTAAAATCAGAAGATTTGGGTGTTGTATTAGAAAAGAAACCTCAATTGGAAGGCCGTAACGTAACATTTTACTTAGTTGGTCAAAATTCTAATCAATAATATTGACAAAGAGTCTTGAGCAAGTAGAATTAAAAAGTACCTTTTGGGTGCAGTCAAAAGAGCGAGAGCATCTCTCTTTTGAAAATTGAATAATAATATGCCGCAATAGCCAACTGTGGTTCTTGGCAAGCGGTGCGAGACATAGAACCACGTTGTCCCGAACTTGTTTCGGGATCTCATACAATTAAATACGCAATATGCCGCAATAGCTCCCTTGAGTGGAGTGAAGCGGAACGAAAAAGAGTTCAATAAACGTAGAGCTTGCTCTACCAACTCTTTTGAAAACTGAATATAATATGCCGCAATAGCTCAGTTGGTAGAGCAAGGGACTGAAAATCCCTGTGTCCTTGGTTCAATTCCGAGTTGCGGCACCACTTTTAAAAAGCACTGCAATAAGTGCTTTTTTTATTTGTTATTTATTTTCAAAGTGAGCCTTACTCGGATGCTCGTGCCTTTTAACAGGACATTTGCTCGGAAGGGTTTCATGTCATTGCGAGAGCAAAAAACCGAAGCAATCCAGCTTTTGCCAATTAAATAAGGTCGGAAATGAGTTTACCTTTTAACAGGACATTTGGTCGGAAAGAAATAAGCTTGCTGTCATGCTGAACTTGTTTCAGCATCTAACAAAAGTGGCGTGTTTACTAT
>OMVC01000178.1 GCA_900314375.1 uncultured bacterium | reverse complement strand
TTATTTTTATAAAATTTTTCTATTTTATCAAACGGAATAACGTTTTTATCTCCGCCATCATACAAATCAACGTGATTTGCATCTTTTATAATCAAAAGTTCTTTGTTATCACCTTTTAAATTTTTAAACGCATCTTCGCCAAAATATCTTGAGTGTGCTTTTTCTCCATGTATAACCAGTATTGCGCTTCTGATTTCAGGGGAATATTGCAGTATCGGTTGATTTATTAAAGATAAAGATGAAGTCATATTCCATTTGCCGTTTGAATTGATTGAGCGAGTGTGAAAACCTCTTTTTGTCTTGTAATATTCCCAATAATCTTTTACAAATTGAGGTTCATTTCCTGTTAATTTTTCAGGCAGACCGTCAGCGCCTTTGTAAGTTCCTGCTTTAAAATCCTCGGTTCTTTGTTTATTGAGGTTTTGTTTCATTTCATAACGTGCATTTTCATCAACCGAGTCATTATATCCTCTTGCGGATACTCTTGTCATATCGTACATTGTAACTGCTGTTGTTGCCTTAATGCGTGTATCAATTGCAGCTGCATTAATGGCAAATCCGCCAAATCCGCAAATACCTAAAATCCCGATTTTATCTGAATCAACATTTTTATAATTGCTCAAAAAATCAACAGCGGCAGAAAAATCCTCCGTATTTATATCAGGACTTGCAATGTGCCTCGGTGTTCCTGAACTTTCACCCGTATAAGAAGGGTCGAAAGCAAGTGTAATAAAGCCGCGCTGTGCCAATGTTTGAGCGTATAACCCCGAGGATTGCTCTTTTACTGCACCAAAAGGTCCGGATATTGCAATTGCAGGCAATTTTTTATTTGCGTTTACACCTTTGGGGGTATATAAATCCCCGACAAGTGTAATTCCAAATCTGTTTTTAAATTCTACTTTTTGGACATTAACCTTATCAGATTTTGGGAAAACTTTATCCCATTTGTTATTCAGACATTTTGCATCAGCCGTTAAATTACATCCAATTAAAAATAATGTTGCGATGCTAAATAATAAAATTTTCTTTAACATATATCATCCTTTCTTTATTTCTAAATTACTTAATTTTTATTTTACCATATTTTGTGTATAACCGGACTAACAATTTTTTTTTGTAACGCATAAGCATATCGACCACTTTTTAGGTATTATTTGGATAATCTATATATCCCTGACGATTTAGAAACTATTGTGTTATAATAACATCATAGAGGTCTAAAGATGAAAGCAAAAGAATTATGCACCTGTAAAAATACAAAATGTAAATTACACCCGCGAAATCACGATTTGGGTTGTACACCTTGTATTGAAAAGAATTTAAAAACGGATGAAATGCCGAATTGTTTCTTTGATAAAATTGACCCCGAGCATAAACGTAAAGGAACAAAAACAAAAGATTATGCAGAATTTTTATTAAAAGATTTAAATCCAAACATTTAGCCTGACAAATAATTGCGTCAGGCTAAATGTAGGATCTAAGTAATTTTAACAGAATTTAATCTGTTATATTACCATTTTTGTATATCTTTTTTCTGTTTGTTACAAAAATCAATTTGTTTTTGCAATATTCTTACTTTTATAACTCTTTCTGTCTCAGAGATATTTTTATCAGCTTTAACAGTTCTCATTTCTTTATTTAAATTATATAAGTTTGTATTAACTTCCTTTAGAGCCTTTCTTTTTCTTGTAGCTTTTTCTTGAGCTTGAGCTTTCTCTTGTTCTATTTTTGACTTTTCAATATCTGCTCTTATTGCTTGTTTTGTTGCTTTAACATCTTGTTTGAAGGAATTTCTTAGATCTTTCCAAAAAGAAGAAGCATAAGTTGCTGATGAAGTTACAGCTAAAACCATAATAAGTGTTAATAATTTTTTCATAACATTTCCCTTTCTTGCTGTTAAATATTGTCTAATTGACATGTTGTATTTACAATATATAATAAATACAATAAAAAGTAAACCTGCAGAGGAAGAATGAAAAAACAGTTTAAATTCTCGGAAACTTTAATGCACCATCTTGATAACACTGCAAAGATTTCAAGAGTTCTCGGTGCGAGATATTTTGACAATCATAATGAATTTGATATTACATACAATAATTTTTTGATTATTGAACTCCTATATACAAACCCTGATATTCACCAAAGAAATATTGCAAGAGCCCTGCTTATGGGTACGGCGAATTTGAGCAAAGAACTTGAAAAAATGGAAAGTAAAGGTTTAATCAAACGTACCTTAACGGAAATAAATAAGAAAATGGCTAAAACTGTTAAACTAACTAAAAAAGGTGAAGGAATTTATTACACTATTGTCGGTGATTGGGAAAAATTTGTAACAGATTTGGAAAGTATTTATACAGAAGATGAATTAAAAACATTCAAAGAATTTTTGTTAAGAATGAAAAATAAACTGACAGAATCGATAGATATGGTAATCGAATAAAAAAGAAATAGAGGAATTATGAAAGGATTATTGGCAATATTATTAGTCGGGATTTTAGCATTTGCGAACCCTGCCGTACCGAATAATTACACAACATCTGTAAAGACAGGCGGAGAAGTTGAAGCGAAATATATTAAAACAGGAAGTTATGAAGTAAAATATTTTGAAGAAAAGACAACCGAAAATTTAAAAAAATATGAAGTGTATTATCCAAAAGATTTAGAAACAACAAACACAAAATATCCTGTTGTTGTTTTTGTAAACGGGTCAGGGGTTAAAGGTTCAAGATATAAAGCATTATTTCGGCATTTAGCATCTTGGGGATTTATTGTACTTGGGAATGAAGATGAAAGTTCTTGGGCCGGAACTTCTACCGATAAAACCCTTGCTTTTATTCTTGATAAAAATAAAGACAGTAACAGCATTTTTTATAACAAAATTGATACAAATAACATTGGTGCTTCCGGACATTCACAGGGCGGAGCAGGTATATTTAATGCAATTACAAAAAATGAACACAGTTCAATGTATAAAACTGCAGTTGCATTATCTCCGACTCATGAAGAACTTGCGGATGGATTGAAATGGACTTATGATTTGACAAAAGTAAAAATTCCGATATTAATGATAGCTGGTACAAAAGGAGATTTTGAAACAAAATCAGT
>OMVC01000158.1 GCA_900314375.1 uncultured bacterium | reverse complement strand
ATTGTTCCGCATCGGGCAAGGGTATTTCTTGTTCTCATTATTATCGTATCGGTGGTGAATTTAGGGAATAATATATAAATTTGTTTTTATGTTATTATTTCATACGGAGTATTGTAATATGACAGAAAATATTAAAAAGATATGTGTATTTTGTTCATCAAGTAATTTTTTAAATGATATTTATTATAAAGA
This sequence comes from uncultured bacterium, assembly GCA_900314375.1. Taxonomy (GTDB): domain Bacteria; phylum Cyanobacteriota; class Vampirovibrionia; order Gastranaerophilales; family Gastranaerophilaceae; genus Zag111. Next base: position 23,677 of record OMVC01000158.1, on the reverse strand, counting down.
TGCTGCAGAATTAGGCAGATTAATCGGACAGAACGGCTATGATATAGTTTATGGCGGTTCAACATTGGGTATGATGTGGGCTTGTGCTTCTGAAGTCAGAAACTATGGTGGCAAGGTCTATGGAGTAATGCCAAAGCGTTTAGCAGATATGGGTTGCAAAACGGATAATTGTGATGAATTCCATTTGGCTATCGGTATGCGCGACAGAAAGGGTAAAATGGATGAATTATCGGATGCTGTTATTGCACTTGCAGGCGGTTTGGGAACTTTAGAAGAATTAGCGGAAATGATTGTTCAAAAACAGCTTGGTTACAATAAGAAACCAATTGTCATTTTAAATACAAACGGATTCTATAACAATTTATTGGAATTTTTTGACAGAATTATAGAAGAAAAGTTTGCAAATAAAGTTGCGCGAGATTTATTCTATGTTGCCTCAACTCCAAATGATGCTATTGAATATATAAATAATTATACAGAACCTGAAAAAACTATGTCAAAATTTGAAATATATTCAAGATAGTTTTTAAAAGCTGGATTCAGTTCCTTTATTCATAAATGACCATCCGTTAAGTCTGTAAAGTTTTACAATGTCATTTGTTATGAGATCTTGTGTTTCAAGAACCGGAGAATGCATAATCCCGAGTTTTCTGTTTGAGTCTGCAAGCCCCAGAGCATGACCGATTTCATGCAGCATTGTTGTAAATATCATTTGGTTGGAAAATTCTGTCGGAACAGCTGCAATAGCAATTTGCGCTTTAATTATTTTTCCGCCCTGAACAATAATTGTGTATGAACCTGCCCCTTCGTCAGTACCGTCTGCTTTTGAAACAAAAACAGTTTCAATATCTGCCGGCAGTTTAGTTACATATTGAAATTTTAATTGTCCAAAGCTGCTGTTTTCCCATTTTTGGAACGCATGTAAAAACATTTCAGAATAAGCGTGTCCTTGCGGAATGTATACGGAAATAACCGGTTTTACCCAATTAGGACCATAATCCGCTACGGCGTGCGCTTTGTTTGTGAATGTAAAAAATACCGCCAATACAATTATAAATATATTAAAAATCTTTTTAAACATACTTTTCCCCTTTTTTTCAAATTATAAAGTATCATAAGACAAAAATCAAATTGTTAAATCATGTTATGATAAAATCATAGCAAAGGAGTTTATATATGAAAGAAAAAACAAAAATGCTAAAAGGAGAATTGTATAATCCCGAAGATACAGAGCTAAAAAATGACAGAATTAAGGCAAAAACACTTTGCATGCAATATAATTCTCTATTACCTGAAGAAAAAGAAAAGAAACAGGAAATTCTCAAAAAATTATTAGGTAATATCGGAAATAATCCGATGATTGAACCGAATTTTTTTTGTGACTACGGATACAATATAGAATTTGGCGGTTTTGTTTATATCAATCATAACAGTGTATTTTTAGACTGTGCAAAAATTAAGATTGGTGCGAATACCATTATAGGTCCAAACTGCGGATTTTATACCGCTGCGCATCCTACAGATGCTAAAGAACGCTTAAAAGGACTGGAATATGCAAAACCGATAACAATAGGCAAAGAGGTATGGATTGGCGGAAATGTCACGGTCTTATCAGGAGTATCAATTGGCGACAGAGCAGTTATTGGTGCCGGTTCAGTCGTTACAAAAAATATACCTCCGAATGTTGTAGCTGTCGGAAATCCGTGTATTCCGATTAAAGGTATTTAAGTTACTTTGTACGTTGGAAAAATCCTGCCAATTCCTTATGCGCAATAACATGGCTTATTGGTCTGCCATGCGGACAAGTATATGGCATTTTTGTCGTGCGCCATTTTTTGATGATTTCCTGCATCTGCCATATTGATAACGGGGTATTTGCTTTGACAGAAGCCTTGCAAGCCGTTGTCTTTAGGATTTGTTCTTCCAAATTGTCAATATTACCTTCAATATTATTCAAAATATCCGCGATAATTTCTTTAGGATTTACTTTAGCAAGAATTTGAGGAATTTTACGAAAAATGATTTCATTATCATTTACAAATTCTATCCCATAGCCAAAATGTTCAAATTTTGAGAGATTTTCTTTTATAAGTTCGGATTCGGAAGCGGAAACTTCTATTACGTCGGATACAAAAAGCATTTGAGAAATTATTTCTTTATTATCCTGAAGTTTTTCATAATTGTATCTTTCTTCTGCTATGTGCTGATCAACTATTTCAAGCCCTTCTTCCGTTTCAATCAAAATATATGTATCTTTATATTGTCCGATAATTTTATCGCCTGATTCTTCAATCGGAGATTTTTGTTCAAACATAACCTGTTGAGAGGCTTGATATTGTTGAGGTTGTTTTGTTTGATATGTTACCTCCATTGGAGATATATTTGACGGAACAAACATTGTGTCATTTTGTTCATCAATGTAAATTTCGCCTTTAGCTTTCGGAAATTGCACAATCGGCGACGAACTATCCGAAATCGGCGGAGTTTGCGGTTTTTGCATGTATGCAGAAAATGGCTTTACATTTGTTTTTTCTACATAATTTGATAACCCTGCCTGAACGGAAGAATATATAAAATTAAATATTTGATTAGGATTTTTATAGCGAACCTCTTTTTTTGTCGGATGAACATTTACATCCACATCATGAGGCGGAATTTCCAAATTTAAAACAACAAACGGATATTTATTGTTTGCGGTTAGTGTTTTATAAACATTATCAATAGCTTTTTGAAAAACAGGACATTTCACTGCACGCGAATTTATATATGTATAATAACTTTTTTTGCTGGAACGCGTATAATCAGGAGTACTCACAAAACCTGAAATCCTCAGTCCTGACAGTTCATCAGTCTTTAACACTTCTTTTAGATTATCTGTTACATCTGAAGAATAAACTTCTTTTATCGTTTGGGTTAAATTATTTTGCCCTGTTGTTTTTAAGACAGTTTTTCCGTATTTTTTTAATTCTATTGAAACTTCCGGATGTGATAGAGCAATAGCTTGCACCATCTCTTGAATATATGAAAACTCGGTATTTGAACTTTTTAAAAATTTCAAACGAACAGGCAAATTATAGAATAAATCTTTAACTTCCATAATAGTACCGACTGCACAACCCGTTTCTACCTGCTTAACTTCGGAATTTTCACAAGTAACTTTTGTTCCTGTCTCAAAATCAGCAGTTCTTGTAATACAAGTCAATTTTGAAATTGAAATAATACTTGCTAAAGCTTCACCGCGGAAACCGAAGGTATGGATATTGTATAAATCATCATCTTCCTGAATTTTACTTGTTGCGTGTTTTGAAAAAGCAAGCAAAATATCATCAGGATGTATCCCCGAACCGTTATCGGCAATTCTAATATCGCGGCAATCGTTTGTAATTTCAATACTGACTTTTGTAGCACCGGCATCAATTGAATTTTCAGTCAATTCTTTTACGACTGATGCCGGACGTTCGATAACTTCTCCTGCTGCAATCTGGTTAATCAAATTCTTTGATAATTGTTTTATCCTTGCCATAAAATACATCCCTCTATCTATTAAAATCATACCACAAAATCATATAAACGTTTGATTACAAAATCATGGAGGTTTTATATGATGAGAATGTAATTGTTGAATAGTTTAACGGTTGAATAGTTGAGCGGTTATTTCAGCCCTGCGGGCAAATAAAAATTCAAAATTTTGCGAAGCACCAAAATAACTTTTCAACCCCTCAACAATAAACCTTTCAACTAACATACCGGAGGAGCGCATTTTGGCTAAAGTTTTAAATAATACCAAATTAAAACCGCAAAAGAAAGCGGATTTACAGATAGTTAAAAAACCTGATATTAAAACAACAAAATACAGTGATATTAACTTGAATAAATGGAAAGATTACGCACATATAATTACTAATTCTTTATGGCTATTCCCTGCGAGATTAAAAGAACACGGACATTCAAACGATTATCACGGCAATTATATCCCCCAAATTGCGCAGCAAATGTACGAACGCTATACAAAGAAAAATGATGTCGTTTTAGATATGTTTTTTGGTTCGGGAACATCGGGCATTGAAGCTATTAATATGAACAGACGCTGCATCGGAGTTGAATTAAAACAAGATTTGGTAGACAGAGTATCAGAAAAATTCACTCCAAAACAATTGGTTACGGATGTAAACCTTGTATGTGCTGACTCAACAAGTCAAGATGCAGTTGAAAAAGTAAAAGCAAGATTAGAAATTATGGGCGAAGAAAAAGCACAATTTTTAATGCTTCATCCGCCTTATGACGATATTATTAAATTCTCTGACAAAAAAGAAGATTTATCTAACTGTGAATCAACCGAACAATTCTATGATATGTTTGAAAAAGTTGCTCAAAACGGTTACGATTTACTTGAAAAAGGACGCTTTGCCTGCCTGATTATCGGAGACAGCTACAAAAATTCCGAAGTTCAGCCTTTAGGTTTTGAATGTATGGACAGAATGAGGAAAATCGGTTTCAAATTGAAATCGACTATTGTCAAAGATATCCAAGGTAATGAAAGAGCCAAAGGAAGAACGGCTAATTTATGGCGCTATCGAGCTTTAGCAGGCGGATTTTCAATATTTAACCACGAATATATTTTTGTATTCCAAAAGTAATTAATATTACTTTTTCAATGCAGCAATGACATTGTATATCGTTTGAAGTTTTTTATCGTCGCAATCCGACAATAGTCTGTCTATTTCTTTTTTTAGCTCTTGTTCTTTAGGAGTCACATTAGAATACTTTGTCTTAAAAAAATGGCTCGGCTCTACATTAAAGTAATTGCAAAATTTAGCCATTGCTTCACTTGAAACAAAAGCTTTGCCTGTTTCTATTCCTGAAATCGTTTTATAGTCCATGTTGACAATTTCCGCAAGTTGTTCTTGCGTCATTTTTAAAGATTTTCGCATATAACACAAATTTTGACCAAAGATTTTTTTAATATTTTCGCTACTTAACATATTTTCATAATAGTTTCTTTTTAAACATGTTTCTAGTAAATTAAAATAGGAAATTCTAATTTAAATACGATAAATAGTAATTTTCATTAATAATTTCCTATTTTAATTTTGGAAGTAAGATAATGTATCCATACAGTTTGACGGACAGAGAAAAAGAAATTGCGAAATATATAATTAAGGGTTACAGCAATTCGGAAATTGCAAAAATGTTGTTTGTAAGTAAAAGTACGGTAAAAGTTCACGTTAGTAATATTTTGCAAAAAACGAAAGCAAAAAATCGGGTCAATCTTGCTTATATATTGGGGAGTATGGAAATTTAGAACCCTAAATTTTACAGTCATGTAAATAAATGATGATTTTTTTTGAATAATTATTATAATGTTTGTATGAAAAAGATTAATCTTGTGGTATTGGTTATAGGTTTGCTTATCGGACAGGTTTCCTGTTATGCAAAAGATAATAAACTTCCTGTTCAAGGAAGCGGATATGTTGGAACTTTACCTGATTTGCCGGCATATCATCAGCCTGAGCAAGATTCTGCAGAAAAAAAGGATAGTTCGGTTCAGGCAATACCTTCAAAGAAATTCAATTCTGAGAACGAATTAAAGCCTGTGCCCGATGATAATCCCGCATTTGTAAATATCATTTTAAAACCGGAGAAAGCTTCGAAATATTTGAATGATGTGCACGAAATTATTCCTCTATTGGAAGAAATTTACGATTTAATAGACGAAAATAAAAATGTTCAATTGTTCAATGCAAAAGTCTATTATTTTAATAAAAGTGTAGATTATTTCAGAGATAAATATGCGGATAAGCCGGAAAGTAATTATATTTCATATAAAAAATTAATGGAATTGAATATTCATTCGCGTTCTGTGGCATTGTTAAGAGCGGAAGCAAAGAAATACAATCCGTATTTGTCTTATAGCGGAGCGGGTTATATATATGACCCAAACAATTTGAATGAGCAGCTTGGCTATTTAAAAGATGAGATTAGACAAGTCATATTAGTCTTGCGTGAAGCTAATTAAAAATCATTTGCGCAAAACTTTTTTTTAGATTAAAATCAATATATGTTAAGAAGGTTAGTTGCTTATTTTAAATTGATGTATCAGAAAATGCCTGTATTAGACAGATATTTGTTAAAGCAGGTTATTTTAGTATTTATAATGGGTGTATTTGTTTTTTCGACAATTATATTTGCATCTGATACTTTTATCACTTTGATTAAGCAAATATCCCAATTCGGTATTCCGTTTAAAGTCGCGCTGATAATGATATTGTTAAATTTACCTGCTGTTATAGTTTTGTCTATCCCAATGGGTGTTTTGTTATCAACGGTAATGGTATTGAACAAGTTGAGTTTATCTTCGGAAATTACTGTAATGCGTGCATGCGGAATAGGTTTAAACCGTATCGCAAAGCCTATTTTTACATTTGCGGTTGTCATGGCATTGGCGACTTTTGTAATAAATGAAAGTATCGCCCCAATAATGGCAAAAGAATCGAAAGATTTGGCTCTATGGGCATTAGGACAAAAAAATGTGCCTGAAGGCAGGCAGAATTTTGTATTCAAAGAATTAGGGGACAATTGGTACTTGAAACGATTATTCTATGTAGGGTATTGTCATAAGAAAACTCTATATAACGTGACGGTTTTAGATAATTCCAAGCCCGGAACGGTGCAAGTTTTGCAGGCGAGAGAAGGCGGAACTTCTCCCGAAGGCTGGTTATTTAAAAAAGGGGCAATATATACAATAGGGAATGACGGAGATGTATTAAATACAACATTATTTGACACATCAACAGTAAAGTTCGGTTTGGATTTGTCAAAAGAATTGAATAAAAATTTGGCAAGTGAAATGAGTTTTATAAAACTTACAAAATATATAACTTCGGGCAAAGCCGCAGATGAGGATAAAAATGCACTAAAGGTTCAATTATTTGATAAATTGGCGCTACCTATGACAACATTAGTTTTTGTTTTAATCGGGGTGCCGCTTGCTATAACGCCTCCAAGAGTAAGATACAATCGCGGATTTTTGTTTAGTATATTGATAATTTTTGCATTTTATGTCTTAAGAGCGCTTTCAATATCTTTTGGCTCCGCAGGTAAGATAAATCCGTTTATTGCTGCATGGCTTCCTGATATAATATTGACATTATTTGGGGCATATTTATATCATAAAAAAGTTTATACGATTTCATAAAAAAATAACCGTTTTCAAAAACGGTTATTTTTTATTTTGTAATATTTATAGTTTTAAATCTTTAACCCATTCTTCCAAATCTTCAACGGAAGGATTATAGTTAAACAATTCTCCTTCTACAATTGTTGTAGAATCAGGAAGGCTTGGTTTTAAATATTCGACAGTACCGCCAAACCCGCTTCCGCCTGATGTTGCAAAAAGTACAATTGTTTTATTTGAAAAATCATAAGTTTCCAAAAAAGTGTTGATTATAGTAGGTGCAACATACCACCAGATAGGAAAACCGAGGAATATAGTATCATAATCATCCGTATCCAAATCTTTTTCTACAATTTCAGGTCTGAAATTTTTATCATTCATTTCAACCGATGAACGAGAATTTTTATCCATCCAATTTAAATCCGCTTCAGTATACGGCTCTTTTGGTTCAATTTCAAAAATATCCGCTTTAGCCGCTTTTGCAAGATTTTGCGCGACTTCTTTTGTCACTCCGCTTGCAGAAAAATATGCTACAAGTTTATTTGTCATATAATAACCTCCCTTCAAAATTGATTGTATATGATTTTTCATATATGTCAATTAGTAAACATATTGTTTAAATTTAAAATATAATCTATAATAAATGAGTAAACGAATGTAAAGAAGGAGAGAGAAAATATGCTTAAAAAGTTTACATCTCTAATGGCAATGATGTTTGCTGTTGGTGTTTCACCTGCATTAGCAAGTGAAGCGGATTTAATTGTTCCGAATATTAAAGACCTTTCTTCTAACGGCTATACTTTGCTTTTGGCGGGTATTGGCGTTGCTGTATTGGGTTTGTTATTCGGTTTGTGGATGTTTGCACGGGTTAAAAAATCTCCTGTACATCAAGCTATGGCTTCTGTCGGGAATACTATTTTTGAAACCTGTAAAACATATTTAATTCAACAGGGTAAATTTTTACTCGGTTTGGAAGTAATCATCGGGTTATGTATTGCTTTTTATTTCGGGTATTTGCAAAAGATGGGATTAGGCAGTGTATTAACGATACTTGGCTGGTCTGTTGTCGGGATATTGGGTTCTTATGCTGTTGCTTGGTTCGGAATCAGAATGAACACTCTGGCAAATGCAAGAACCGCATTTGTATCCTTGAAAGGAAACCCGTTAAATATATTAAATATACCTTTGAAAGCGGGTATGAGTATCGGTGTTGTTCTCGTATCAATAGAATTAATAATGATGCTTGTTATTTTATTATTTGTACCGGGAGAAATCGCCGGAGCTTGCTTTATCGGCTTTGCAATCGGTGAATCCTTGGGGGCGTCAGCTTTGCGTGTTGCCGGCGGTATTTTTACAAAGATTGCCGATATCGGTTCTGATTTGATGAAAATCCAATTCGGAATAAAAGAAGATGACCCTCGTAACCCCGGTGTTATAGCTGATTGTACGGGTGATAATGCAGGGGATTCAATCGGACCTACGGCCGACGGATTTGAAACTTACGGTGTAACAGGCGTTGCATTAGTTAGTTTCATATTATTGGCAGTTTTGGGTGCGGAAAATCAAGTTCAATTATTGGCTTGGATTTTTGTAATGAGATTTTTAATGATTGTAACATCTGTTTTAGCTTACGGCATTAACAGTATTTGGGATAAATTTTTCTATGCTCCTCGTACTGAAAAATTTGATTTTGAAGTACCGTTAACAAGATTGGTTTGGTTAACATCAATACTTTCAATCGGAATGACTTACGGTGTAAGCTATTGGTTATTGAAAGATATGGGAAGTAATGTATGGTTTATTTTAGCCACAATTATTTCTTGCGGTACATTAGGCGCTGCATTAATTCCTGAATTTACAAAAATATTCACTTCTCCGAAAGCAAAACACACTGAAGAAGTTGTAACGGCTTCTCGCGAAGGCGGAGCATCATTAACAATTCTTTCCGGTATCGTTTCGGGTAATTTCTCGGGATTTTGGATTGGTGCCGTTATAGTGTTATTAATGGCATTGGCTTATATGTCAAGCATATACATTCCTGAATCATTAATGAATTATTCATCAGTATTTGCATTCGGGCTTGTTGCGTTCGGATTTTTGGGTATGGGACCTGTCACTATTGCGGTTGACTCATACGGTCCTGTAACTGATAATGCTCAATCCGTTTATGAATTGTCTTTAATAGAAGACATTCCTAATGTAAAAGAAGAAATTCAAAATGATTACGGATTTGATGCGGATTTTGAAAACGCTAAAAAATATTTAGAAGAAAATGACGGTGCGGGCAATACATTCAAAGCAACTTCAAAACCTGTATTGATAGGTACTGCGGTTGTCGGTGCGACAACAATGATTTTCTCATTGATTTTGGTTATCCAAAATACTTTGGGTATTGAACCTGAATCTGTTTTGAATTTGTTAAATCCGTATACATTATTAGGTTTGTTATTGGGCGGAGCGGTAATCTATTGGTTCTCCGGAGCTTCAATGCAAGCTGTTACAACAGGTGCATATCGCGCGGTTGAATATATTAAAGACAATATTAAACTTGGTGATGCTGATGAAAAGAGTGCAAATGTAGCTAACTCAAAAGAAGTTGTAAAAATTTGTACTCAATATGCACAAAAAGGTATGGTAAATATCTTTATCGCATTATTTACATTTGCATTGGCATTTGCTTGCTTATCCGCACCTGCAGGGAAAAATGAACCTGTATCATTCTTTGTAAGTTATCTAATTGCAATCGCAATTTTCGGTTTATTCCAAGCCGTATTTATGGCAAACGCAGGCGGCTGCTGGGATAATGCAAAGAAAATAGTTGAAGTTGATTTGGCTGAAAAAGGAACTCCTTTACACGAAGCAACAGTAGTTGGTGATACGGTCGGAGATCCGTTCAAAGATACTTCTTCAGTTGCAATGAATCCGATAATTAAATTTACAACATTATTCGGATTATTGGCTATGGAAATTGCAATAAATGAAAACTTCAGAGATATTGCGCCATATTTCGGAATTTTATTCCTTGTAATAGCGCTTATTTTTGTAATTCGCTCTTTCTACGGAATGAGAATTCCGACTAAAGAAACTGCACAAACAGAAGAATAGATTAAGTTGAATAGTTTGTAGTTGAATAGTTGAACGGTTTATTTCATATTTAACTTTTCAACTTTTCAACTACTAAACTTCTCAACTGAAAATGAGGGAAAAATGGGATACAAAATATTATCAAAGAAAGAGATTTGCCCAAATCAATATGAAATAACAATAGATGCGCCTTATGTCGTTCGTAATGCAAAAGCAGGGCAGTTTATAATATTCAGAGTAGAAGAAGAAGGCGAAAGAGTACCTTTAACCATTGCTGACGTTGATAAAGAAAAAGGTGTTTTAACATTGGTATTTATGGCTGTCGGATATTCGACAAAGAAACTTGCGCAATTAAACGTAGGGGAAGAATTGGTTGATTTAGTCGGGCCATTGGGAAAACCTACTCATATAAAAAATTACGGCACAGCGGTTTGCGTTGCAGGCGGATATGGTGCAGCTCCTTGCTATTTAATATCAAAAGCACTTAAGGAAGCAGGAAATAAAGTATATATGATATCAGGCGCAAGAACAAAAGATTTATTGTTCTGGGAAGATAAAATGAAAAATGCCTGTACAGAACTCTATTTAACAACTGATGACGGTTCATACGGAATTAAAGGGTTTGGTACAACAGTTTTAAAAGATATAATAGAACGTGAAAAAGTCGATTATGTAATCGCGGTCGGTCCAATGCCTATGATGAGAGCGGTTGCTGAAATGACAAGAGATAAAGGCATATACACAGAAGCAAGTATGAACCCTATCATGGTTGACGGAACAGGGATGTGTGGCGCTTGCAGGGTCACCGTTGGAGGGGAAACGAAATTTGCCTGTGTTGACGGTCCTGATTTTGATGCGCACAAAATTGATTTTGATGAAGTCATAAACAGAACGAAAATTTATAAAGATTTTGAACATAAACGTGATGAAAATTGCAATTTATTAAATAAAACAGTTGAAATATAGGAGAAAGAGAAATGGTAGCAGATAAAAAAATGTTAACTTGCCCTTTGACAAGCATAGGAACAGGAATTGATATGGTATGTTGCGAAGATAAATGCGCATGGTATGTTCCGAATGTAAAAAAATGCGCAGTTTATATGCTGGCATACAATGCTTTGTTAGAAGTTAATCAAAAACAAAAAGCAGCAAAATAATTAATTAACCGCAAATTCTTTTTTCCAAAATGCTCCGAATTGTGTGAATTCATTGGAGTATTCTTTTGGCAGGTTTTTAGCTAAATCACTTTCAAAATAGCCGCTCATCGCACAAAACGCGGATAAGGCTTCGTCTATACTAATTTCTTGCGGTGTATTTTTGCGTTTTTCTTTTATTGTAATAGTATTCTTTTCTAAATTAACATCTTCAATAATATAGGCGTGATATCTCCTGCCGTTGAATTTTTTATAACCTGAAGTCAAAACAAAACTGTAATGTTTTTCTTTCGCCATTTTTTCAAATAATGGTAAAAGTTCCTTTTTTGTGCCTTTTTAGTGTCAGATTCTTATAGGTACTTCCTATAATTATCGGCTTCACACCTGTAAATTGCTCCATGAAGTGTGCGGGAACATTATTTTCAAATCGATACATTTTAACAATCTCCGAAAGTCTGCAAATAAACGGCTTTGTCGAATGTCTTTTTTCATATTCGGCAACTGATATATCAAGTGCTCTTATATATTTGTTATTTTGGTTTTTATATAAATCTTCATACCCTAAAACTGCAGTATTTGCAGGGATAACATACTTCTCTTTCTCACCTGTCGGACTGTATAAATAGCAATTTATGTTCTCATTGTTATTATCAATTTCTAATTGTTGTTGAAGTATTCTGCGACCGTTATAACTGTTTGTTAAACTGTCAACTGTCGCCATTAAATAACAGTCGCTGTAGTATTGTTCGGCATTCTTAAAGTTCTCTGTTTCCTTATACGAAACAGAGCGGCCAAAAATTGGCACAGCATTGCTATTATTTAAAACACACTTCATACTTTTTTAAACTGTTTTAACTCTTAAATATTGTCATATTATTGCGAAAATGTTACAAAACTATGGATGAAGGCGAGAAACTTGCGGTTTTCAATATAAAAGCCTGCCTTTCGTTCCTCTTGTCTTCCTGCCCTCTAATTAATATACCTGACTTATTATCTTAATTTAAGTTTATGGTAAAATAAATTATAACAAGAGAGTATTTAAGGGGATTTAATATTGAAAATAGCATTATGCGTAAAACAGGTGCCTGATACAAACGATATCAAGTGGACGGAAAATAATACTCTGCAGCGCGAAGGAGTAGAAAGTATTCTCAATCCTTTTGATGCATACGCAGCGGAATTTGCACTTGATATTAAGGATAAATTGAAAAATACCGAAATAACGGTATTCACAATGGGACCAAATCAAGCACAGGATATGCTTCGAAAACTTTTAGCTCTCGGATGTGATAATGCCGTATTGATAAGTGACAGAAAATTTGCAGGGGCAGACACTTATGCAACAGGTAAAACAATTGCTCAAGCAATAAAAACGTCATTGCCCGATTTTGATTTAATAATTTGCGGTCAATTCGCGGTGGATGGTGATACTGCACAAACAGGACCATGTATTGCGAGTTTTCTTGATATAGCGCAGGTTACTTATGTCAAAGAACTTGTTAATATTGATAATAAGTCAATAGAAGTTACAAGAGAACTTGATGACGGAACGGAGCGGGTCAAGGCAACTTATCCGGTGCTTCTATGTAAATTGCAGGACGATTTTGAACCTTCCAGACCTTTAATAAACGGGATAAAAGAAGCATTAAAAAAAGAAATCAGAATTTGCGATTTGAATTGTTTGGGATTAGAGCCTGAAAATGTCGGCTTAAAAGGTTCTCCGACTTATGTAAGTAAAGCTTTTCGCAATATGTCAAGTCATAACGCGCAAAAATACGAACTTTCGACAGAAGAAAGCGTAAAACTGCTTGATGAAAAGATAAAATCTGTGGAGGTAAAAAATGCCTAACGGGGAAAATTCAGGGATTTTAATATATGCGCAATTAACAAGAGAAAATTATATTCATACGGTATTTTTTGAATTGCTTGATAAATCAAAAGAATTAGCCGCTAAATTAGGCGGAGTAGAAATTAATGCGGTAATTTTTACCACTCCGAATTTGATAAATGAATTCAAAGAATCTTTTCAAAATATGGGGCTTGATAAGGTTTATTGTTTTGAGAATGATTTATTCAAAAATTATTCAACCGAATATTATTCAAAGTTAATAGTAAATCTTGTAAATGATATCAAGCCTGAAATCTTTTTAATAGGTGCGACAACACAAGGGCGCGATTTAGCACCGAGAATTTCAAGCGCACTGCATACAGGCTTGACTGCTGATTGTACGGGATTGGATATTAATGAAAAAGGTTTGCTTGCCGCAACACGTCCGACTTTTGGCGGAGAATTGATGGCAACAATATTATGTAAAACTTATCCGCAAATGGCAACGGTTCGCCCCGGAGTATTCAGGGTAAACTCTGTTTATGATAAAAAAGATACCGAATTTATTTTCCCTCAATACAGTTTTGAAGGTCTTGAAGATAGAGTTAAAATATTAGATTTTCGCAATAGCGTTGATTCAATAATAAACGAACTTGATTCTGCGGAAATAATCGTTGCAGGCGGAATGGGGCTAAAAAATGAACAAGGTTTTGCATTGTTAAAAGATTTTGCTAAAAGTATAGGTGCAACAGTTGGTGCAACAAGAGCTGCAGTAGAAGCAGGACTTGCCCCTTCATCAATTCAGATTGGACAAACAGGCAAAACAGTTCGACCGAAATTGTATATAGCTTGCGGAATATCCGGTGCTATTCAACATATTGTCGGAATGGAAAATTCCGAACACATTATCGCAATAAATAATGATAAAAATGCACCTATTTTTGAGATAGCGGATACGGGTATCGTAGGTGATTTTTTTGAAATCATACCAAAATATTTGGAAACAAAAGGAGAATAGAAATGAAAGTTAATAAGAATTATAAAAATATCGCACAGAGTTATTTATTTTCGACAATTGCACAAAAAGTAAACGAATTTACAAAAAATAATCCCGATAAAAAAGTTATACGCCTTGGGATTGGTGATGTAACTTTGCCGTTATGCGAGGCGGTTGTAAATGCTCTAAAACTCGCTTCTGATGAGATGGGAAAACAGGAAACATTTAAAGGTTACGGGCCTGAACAGGGGTATGATTTTTTGAAAGAAGAAATTCAAAAATATTATGCAAACCATAATGTTGAATTAGATAGTGATGAAATTTTTATATCTGACGGTGCAAAATCTGATTTGGGCAATATTTTGGACTTGTTTGATAAAGATAATACCGTATTGGTTCCTGATCCTGTTTATCCTGTTTATGTCGATACAAACACTATGGCAGGCAGAAAAATTATTTTTACGGATGCAAATGCGGCTAATGACTTTTTGCCGTTACCTGATAATTCAATAAAGGCAGATATTATTTATTTGTGCTCACCGAACAATCCGACAGGAGCTGTTTACAATAAAGACCAGTTAAAAAAATGGGTTGATTATGCAAATGAAAATAATGCAGTAATATTGTTTGATGCTGCTTATGAATGTTTTATTACGGATAACAACTTACCAAGAAGCATATATGAAATAGAAGGTGCAAAGACTTGCGCGATAGAATTTTGTTCATTTTCAAAAATGGCAGGGTTTACGGGTACAAGATGCGGTTGGACAGTAGTTCCGAAAAGTTTAAGTTTTGAAGATATGAATTTAAATAAAATGTGGCTTCGTCGTCAGACAACAAAATTCAACGGTGTACCATATATTGTTCAAAAAGGAGCTCAAGCTGTATTTTCTGATGAAGGACAAAAACAAATTCAACAAAATCTCTCTTATTACAAAGAAAATGCGAAATTGATTTCTGACGTTTTAACAAAGCATAATATTTGGCATATCGGCGGGAAACATTCACCCTACATTTGGTTAAAATGTCCTAATAATATGACTTCTTGGGAATTTTTTGATTATTTGCTTAATAACGTTCAAATAGTCGGAACTCCGGGGTCAGGTTTTGGAAAAAACGGTGAAGGCTATTTCCGCTTAACGTCATTTGGCAGCCGTGAAAATACAAAAGAAGCTGTGGAAAGATTAGATAAGTTTTTGCAATAATATTTTTATGCTAAAATAAATCTGAAGGATTTACATTATGATAGTGCCAAATAATATAGGTATAGCATTTAGTCTTACTATGCTTGCGGGTTTAACAACCGCAATAGGTGGTGCTATTGCTTTTATTACGCAAAAAGATAATTTAAAAGCGTTATCAGTCGGTCTTGGTTTTAGCGCGGGTGTAATGATTTTTGTCTCATTAGTTGATATACTTCCCGGTGCTAAAGATATGCTTAAAATAAACTTTCCAAACTGCTTTGAATGGCTTGTTTTTGGAGGATTTATTCTGGGACTTGTTGTATCTGTTGCGATAGATTATTTTTTGCCAGATCACGTTGATACGCAAGAACTTTTAAACCCTGATTCGCCTGAAGAAGATAACCATTATAAACACTACAAATTAAAGCGTGCGGGGATGTTAACGGCTATTGCAATATGCGTACATAATTTTCCTGAAGGTATGGCGACATTTTTAACAACAACCCAAAATATTACTTTAGGTGTTTCGGTAGCTTTGGCTATTGCAATACATAATATCCCCGAAGGGATTGCTGTTGCGCTTCCGATTTATCACGTTACGGGCAAAAAACGTTATGCAATGCTTTATGCTGCGATATCAGGTATAACAGAACCAATTGGGGCTTTAGTAGGAATGCTTGTTTTCGGCTTATTTTTACCGCAAATTATGGTAGGATTTTTAATGGCTGCGGTTGCGGGAATAATGACATATATTTCTTTTGATACGCTGTTACCATTGGCTAAAGAATACGGCAATTGGCACTTATCAATATTAGGTATTATGTCAGGGATATTATTCATTTGGCTAAGCTTGATTTTACTTGCTTAACAAAATTATAAAAACTCTCGACAATTGAATATGTTTGTTATATGGTACGAGTAATCACGAAATTATAAATAGTAAAGGAGAATATAAGAATGCAAGTTATATTGAAAAAAGACGTACAAAATTTAGGCGAAGCAGGTGATATCGTCAGTGTAAAAGACGGTTATGCAAGAAACTTCTTATTACCGCAAAATTCAGCAGAAATCGCTACAAAAGGCGCTTTAGAAAACAGAGAAAAAAATATAGCAAGAATTAAGGCTAAACAAGAAAAATTAAATGCAGAAGCTCAAGAAAAAGCTCAAAAACTTGAAGCATTCGGCAAATTGGAATTATCTGCAAAAGCTGGCGAATCAGGAAAATTATTTGGTACAATTACAACTAAAAAATTGGCTGAAGAAATTTCTTCAAAAGCAGGTGTTGAAGTTGACAGAAAATCAATTACTTTAAGTTCACCAATCAATAAAGTCGGTGATTACAAAATGATTATTAAATTGACTTCAAAAGTTAAATGTGAAATTTCTGTTTCAGTTTCTGCTTCAGAAATTGTTAAAGAATCTTTAGATGTTGAAGAAGAATCAACAGAAGAATCTGCTGAATAATTTGAAAAGTAAGATATTTAATATGCCATCTCAATTTACAATTTTGGGATGGCATATTATTATGGTAAAATTCATATATGGATAAGAGTTTAAGATTAAAATATTTGGCAATTGGTTCTCTGCCGCATAAAGATGTAAAAACTGCAATGGAACTTGTGAGACAGAATTTTGATAAAATTCCGTTCTTCCCGCAATTGGCAAATTATAATCGTAATGAAGATATGATGGTGCAATTTTTGGAAGGATTTCCTTCTTATAAATCTGAAAAAGATTTTTGTGTAGATTGCGATAGTGAGGAATTTTGTTATGCGTTGGAAGAATTTTTTTCCGATTATGAAGAAATAATACCCGATATAAATTCTCCCAAATTAGAAAAATACAGTATAAGTAAAAATGCATCTTCAACATTTTCTGAATTTGAAAAAATAATTTCCGAAACAAAACCTGAATTTGCGAAAGGACAAATAACGGGGGCTTTTACTCTGGCAGGCGTTTTAACAGATAATAATTCTGCATCACTTGTATTTGATGAAACTTTAAGAGATATTGTCGTAAAACATTTGACATTAAAAGCCTTATGGGAAATAAAACACATAAAAACCGCGAACTCTGAAACCACTCCGATTATATTTATGGATGAGCCGTCAATCTCGCAAGTCGGAACTTCCGCGTATTTAACAATAAATGAAGATGATATTGTAAGTATGATAAGTGAGATTTCTGAAGTCATAAAATCAGCCGGAGGAATTAGCGCAATACATTGCTGTGGGAAATGCGATTGGCGTATTCCTATTAATGCAGGAGTTGATATCATAAATTTTGATGCATATTCGTTTATGGATAATTTTTTGGCTTATGCCAAGGAAATTAGCCGATTTTTAAATGATGGAGGCAAAATCGCATGGGGACTTGTTCCGACATTAAGCGCTGATATTTTAAAAGATTTAACGATAAATGAATTAGTGCAAAAATTTGAATACGGTGTTAAAAATTTGACTAAATTTGGGATTGATGAGAAACTTATTATAGAAAATTCTTTAATAACATCATCTTGCGGAGCGGGAGGTTTGCCTGTTGAATATGCAAATAAAGCAATGACTATGATTAAAGAATTGGCACAGGAATTAGAAAAGAGGTTTTAGTTTGACAGTCAAACTTGCAATTACAGGAAAAGGCGGAAGCGGGAAAACAACAATAGTCAAGGCCTTTATGCATGTTATAAAAGAAATGTTTCCCGATAAATCAATATTGCTTTTTGATAATGACTTAACAAGCGAATTGGCTCACAGTTTCGGGCTTGATATAAGAAATACCATTTACGGTATAAGAAGCGGTAAACACGAATATAAAACCGGAATCCCAGATGATATGACAAAATCGGAGTTTATAGAATGGGCGCTGGAAGATATTATTGTTTCTATCGATGAAAATGTTGATATTATAGAATCTTGGTTCGTCGGCTCTAAAGATTGCAGATGCCCTATCACAAAACAGATAAATGATGCGGTTTATAAACTGATAAACCGATACGATTTTGTAATTTTTGATTGCGAATTTGATTTGAAATATCTTTATCAACTTGTGGATGTTGAAATTGATACAACTCTTATTATCGCTAATCCGACGGAGGAATCCGCTCATTTGGCGCAAAGAATTAAGGAATTCAGTTCAAAGCATGCTGCAGGCTCTCAATTGGGGGTTGTAATAAACAAAGTAAATAATTCAAAACTTCCTATCTTATCAGAGTTATTAACAAAATATGAACTCGAAATATTGGGAGCAATTCCGTATGACTCGAGTTTAGAGGAAGAACATAAGATAGACAAAGAGTCAAAAGTCGTCCAAGATGCAGTTAAATCTTTCTATTCCCGATTGAACCTTCCTCAATAATTTTATGATATAATTATTTTATGGCTATAATTTTAGACGGAAAAGCTTTAAGAGATAAAATATTACAAGATTTGAAGGTTAAAATTGATTCTTATGAAGTAAAGCCTTCTCTTGCGGTTATTTTGGTCGGGGATAATCCTGCCAGCCAAATTTATGTTAATAATAAACATAAAATTGCGCAAAAAATCGGTATTAAATCTGAAATAATAAATTACCCGACAGATATTACCGAAGAAACTTTACTAAACAAAATAGAAGAATTAAATAATAATTCGGCAATTGATGCTATTTTGGTTCAATTACCTTTACCTGAACATATTTCAAAAGATAAGGTCATAAATTCAATTTTGCCTGATAAAGACGTTGATGGCTTTACACCGTATAATTTCGGGAAGCTGTTTTCCGGCGAAATTCCGACAGTATATCCTTGCACTCCGAAAGGAATATTATTGATGCTTGATGAGTATAATATTGAGCTTGATGGCAGGCATGCTGTTGTTGTCGGACGTTCATCAATTGTAGGTCGCCCTTTATCTCAAATGCTTTTAAACAGAAACGCTACGGTTACGGTTTGTCACAGTCATACAAAAAATCTTTCGCAAATAACAAAAACTGCAGATATCTTAATTTCTGCAGTGGGAAAAAATATTATAAAAGGGGAAATGTTAAAATCTGATTGTGTAGTTGTTGATGTAGGAATTTTTAAAGATGAAAACGGGAAAACCCGAGGAGACGCAGATTTTGAAACATCTTCAAAAATTGCCTCATACATCTCACCTGTTCCGGGCGGTGTCGGGCCGATGACTATCGCATCGTTAATGCTCAACACTGTGGAACTGTTCAAAAAACACAGGTTAAACTAGCCGCCTGATGCTAAATTAAGCGTACAACTTGATTTTATGTTGTTGTTTACAAGTGTTTTTAATGATGAAATTTCGTTTTCAATAGCTGTCAATTGCGTATCAATGGAATCTTTTTCGGTACTCAATTGTTCGTCTAATTGTTCATAATAAACATATTCTGCATCGTTTTCGCAGTCATAGCCCTGTTCGCCGCGATGTGCTTTTTCAATTGCTGCCATTTGTGCAGCGGCTGCGTTTTCTTGGTTCATAATACTTGTGTATTGCAGTTGTAAAAAGTTTTTCTGCAATGTTAACAAACTCTTTTGGCTTGCTAGTGCTAAAAATGCCATATCTCGTCTCCTTATTTATATTAGTTGCTCTCATGTATATAAAGTTTTTAATATTTTTCTAATTTCAAAAAAGAGATATTCTGTTACATTTGTTTACAAAACAAAAAAAGCACTATTATTAGTGCTTTTTTTTAATGCTTTATAACTTTTTAAATTAACAAATACCTTTTCTTAATCTTACAACGGCAGCACCCCAGGTCATTCCTGCACCGAAGCCGCATAAAACAGCCGTCGAACCAAGTTTTATCTTACCTTGTTCAACTCCTTCAACCAATGCTATCGGAATCGATGCGGCAGAAGTATTCCCATAATATTTAATATTTGAGATAACTTTATCATCTGTATATTTTAATCTGTTTTGAATAGACTCGATAATTCTTTGATTTGCCTGATGAGGGATTAAATAATCTATTTCTTCAGAAGTCAAACCTGATTTTTTTATGCAATCTTCAACATAAGCCGGAACAGTTGTTACAGCGAATTTATATACATCTTTACCATTCATAATGATTTTGCCGGTTCCGACTTCATCTGCCTGTTCAACCAAAGGACAACATTGCCCCGGCATATTGGTTTGAATCATTTGACCGATTGAACCATCCGCGCTTATTTGAATGGATAATATATCATCAATCCCGTCTTCCGCTTCAGTAACAACCATTGCGCCTGCGCCATCTCCAAAAAGGATTGATGTGCCGCGGTCTTCCCAATTTGTTATTTTAGAATTGTTATCAGATGCTACAATCAATATAGTTTTGTAAATACCTGCACCGATAAATCCTCTTGCAACTTGCAGAGCATATATCAAACCTGTACAAGCCGCAGTTAAATCAAATGCCGGAACTTGATTTGGTATACCCAATTTATCTTGCAAAGTACATGCTAATGTTGGATACAATTGAGGCGGTACAGATGCGGCTGAAATTACGCAATCAATATCTTCAGGCTTTAATCCTGATTTTGCAAGCGCTTTTTGAGCAGCTTCAAGACCCAAATCAATAGCAGTTTCATTTCCAGAAACAACTCTGCGTTCCTTTATACCTGTTCTCGTATAAATCCATTCATCAGAAGTTTCATATAATTTTGTTAAATCATCATTTGTTATAACCGTTTCAGGTACGCAATACCCCAATCCTGCTATTTTTAATGGTCTCAAATTATCTGACATTATTTTTCCTATCTGTATTAAATACTTTGTGCAATTTTACCGTTAATATCCTGATTTAATACTTTTACTGCAGCGCCGACTGCGTTTTTCATAGCGTAAGCCGAGCTTCTGCCATGTGCGATAACGGAAATTCCGTTAACACCTAATAAAAGCATTCCGCCAAATACTTCCCAGTTAATTCTTTTCAAAATTCTTCTCAAAAACGGTTTAGCCATTAAGCCTATGAAACAGCCGATTATGTCTGATTTGAATTCTGTTTTTATCATTTTCAAAAGCATAGAAGCAGTACCTTCTGTAACTTTCAGAACAATGTTTCCTGCAAAACCGTCTGCGACTATTACATTTGCTTTGTTAATGAAAACTTCTTTTCCTTCAATATTGCCGACAAAATTGATTTTTCCTTCTTCATGCATTTGCTTCAACAAAGGATAAGTTTCTTTGACCAAAGCGTTTCCTTTACCTTCTTCCTCACCTATACTAAGAATACCCACCGTCGGATCTTCAATACCTAAGCTTAATTTTGCATATGCAACACCCATTTGAGCAAATTGAGTAAGCATTTCAGGAGAGCAGTCACTATTTGCACCGCCATCAATAAGCACCACAGGTTCTCTCATTGTAGGAAGAGTTACTGCAATAGCAGGTCTTGTAACACCATGTATTCTGCCTAACCCGAATAAACTTGCAGCCATTGCTGCGCCTGTTGAACCTGCCGATACAACGGCTTCACATCTGCCATCTGCAACTGCTTGAACTGCGCATACAATAGATGAATCTTTTTTGCGTCTTATGGATTGACCAACAGCTTCTCCCATTCCGATAACCTCGTTACAGTGGGTTATTGTATAATCAATTTTTTCCAAATCAATATGTATCTTGCGTTTGTGACCTTTTGTACCGCAATCTGATAGAATATAACCTGTATTGCGAATTTTTTCAATTTCGGCTTCAATTTCTTCTCTTCGGCCAACTAATTCCAAGGCAACGCCATATTCTGTTGCTCCCCACAAAGCACCCTCTATTATTGTTTTGGGTGCGTAATCTCCGCCCATTGCATCTATTGCTATTCTTGCCATCAAACTCCCTCTTTTTCAGTCGAGAAGTTTAGTAGTTGAAAAGTTGAAAAGTTAAATATGAAATAAACCGTTCAACTATTCAACTATAAACTATTCAACTTAATCTATTCTTCTGTTTTTTCTTCTGCGACTTCTTCTGCCTTAGTTTCTTCAACTTTTGTTTCTTCAGCTTTAGCTTCTTCTTTTGCTTCAGCTTTTTTAGTTGTCTTTTTTGCTGTTGTTTTCTTTGCTGCAGTTTTTTTTGCAGGTTTCTTTTCTTCTACTGCAGGAGTTACTGTCGCAGCAGCTGCTTTATCAGCCAATCTTACAGGTTGACCTTTGTATGTTCCGCATTCGGTACATACTGTATGTGTTAAAACTGTTGCGCCACAGTTAGGGCATTTTGTTGTTTCAGGTTTTGTTGCTTTCCAATTAGCGCGTCTTGAACCTTGTGCGCTATGACCTGTTCTTTTCTTTGGTACTGCCATTTTGTTTTTTCCTTTTTATTTTAATACTAACTACTATTTTGGGTTAATTTGGAGATTATTAAAGACTTCCAGTCTTGGATCGTAATTATCTTCACTTGAAAGATATTCTTTCCCTTTACAATTTATACCACAAACCTTTTTATTTGGGAAATTTAATATTACAGATTGATACAATAAGTCATAAATATCTATTTCTTCTTGACCGTTGAGGTCTGTAATGAACTGTCCCTCCTTAATTTCAAACTCCTTGTCCGAATTTTCATAATCCCCGACTAAAGATTTTTTGGAATACAATTCGTCTATATCAAATTTAAAATCGTATGCATATTTTTCCAAGCATAAATCGCATTCCAAATAAACCGAGCCTTTAACTTGTCCCGTAATTTGAATAAATTCCCCTAAAGATTTTGCGCATAATTTCGCTTCTATCGGGGTAATGCAATCTATTTCGTCTATTTTTTCGTTAAATACACAATATAATGTTTTGTTTTCGGCATTTTCTATATCTTCAATCAATATAACTTTATGCATAAGATTTTCCTAATCAACTTTTATAATTAAATGTATTGTTCTTCTTGAATTGCAACGGCAGCTATTTGGTTCGATGCAAAACAAACACGTTTTACAGGGCCTTCCGTTTCGCGTTCGACAAGAACAGATTGTGAGGATTGCATAAGGTTTACCAATTCGTTGTAAAATTCTTGGTAATCTTGAACATATAATACTAACGGAGCGGTCGAACCCTTTATAAAAACAAGTATTGCATACCGTTTTTTTATGTTTTGTGCGTTTGGGTTGTTGTATTGCTGCGCCATATTTTTAGCCTCCTTATTTCCTCAAATCTATTGTATCTGAAAGATGTGCTAAAATCAAGGAACTAAAAGTTATAAGGTTTTTGAAGATATTTTGGTTCATGACGTTCCAGCTTACAAGTATGGCGTTCTAAATGTTGTATCAAACGGTATTTTGCACGCTGTCTGCGATTTAAGACGGACATAA
>OMVC01000007.1 GCA_900314375.1 uncultured bacterium | reverse complement strand
TGGTTACTGCGCCGGTTTCTTGGTCTGTTGTGTATGCACCGACGTTTTGGATATTCAATGTTTGACCTTCAGCTACGGTTATTCCGCCTTTGTTATTTCCGATAACACCAAATCCGTTACCTTCAATATTCAAGGTTCCTAAATTTGTTCCTGTTGTCGGACCTTCCATTGCACCATATTTGGTTAATGCTGATGCTAATGCCGGTTCATCAACACTCATTGTGTAATTTCGCGTTGCGCCTGTATCATGAACAGCAGTGTATAGATTTCCATATCCAAAATTCAAATACGCAATATCATTTTCAACAAGTTTTGAAATACTATAAATTCTGTTACCGTTTGTATAATTTGCGACACCAAGCGCGATTGCGTTTGCAAGATTAGAATTTGCGGAACCCATCAATGCAATTTTTCGTTCTCCAAGCGCAGTTCCTGCTCCCATCCAATTTATTGTGTCAAGATTTATTGTACTTGTCGTATCCTCCATTGATGAAACAGAAATCGTATCTGCTACTTGATTAACCGTATCGACATCTATTGCATAATTAAGGTTTCCGGATAAGGTCAACGCTCCTAAAGTATTAGCTTCAATATTGCTGTTTGCTGTGTTTAGAGTTGATGCGGCAGAATCAGCAACAGTCAAACCTGTTAGTGCCAATCTGCCGTAAACTGTTGTTCCTGCCGGAACTAGAGTTGTTCCATTATGGGTAATTGCCTCATCATAGGTATAAGAACCAAGATTAATTGTAGCATTATCCATTGTATATAAGCCATTTGTCACAGGAGCATTTGCATTCAGAACAGAACCCGCTGCCATTACAGCTAAACCTGCATTTGTTCCGTTCCATCCGCCGTTAATATTTGTTGTTGAATTTGCTCCGAGGTTGATTGTGCCTGAATTGTAGATATCATTAAGAGCATTATTAACGTTGTTATTTGTAAATGTGTTTGTACCGTTCAAGGTTAGTGTGCCGGCATTCCAAATTGCGCCGCCGTCTGTTGTTGCGCCTGCACCTTCAACATAGTTGCCTGTGAAGGTTGAATCTGTGATTGAAGTGATTGTTGTGCCTGCGCCGTTATAGATTGCACCGCCAAGTGCCGCTCCGTTTGTTGCTTTTGCGTAGTTGTTATAGAAGTTGGAGTTGATTATTTCACCGATTACAGTATTTGCTTGATTGTATATTGCACCGCCATGTGCGTATTCTGTACCTGTTGTTTGTGCATAATTACCGGAAAATGTGCCGGAAATTTGTTCAATTTGCCCATATGATGACGCATTGCCATAACGATTTGCTATTGCTCCTCCTATAGCATTAGTACCCGTTGCCTTTGCATAATTACCAATAAAGTTGCCAAATACCCCCTTTATTTTATTAACATTTGCTAAAGCACCACCATTAGCATAAGTACCGGTTGAATATGCATAGTTGTTTATAAAATTACCTGTTATTACACCGATGGACGAATAGGTATTGTTATTTATTGCACCGCCTCCAGCATCAGTACCGGATGAATAGGCATAGTTGTTTGTAAAGTTGCCTGTTATTGCTCCAATAGACGAATTGCTAACATTAAATATTGCACCGCCTCTGGCATAATTACCGGTTGCATAGGCATAGTTGTTTGTAAAATCACCTGTTATATCACCAATAGTTGAGTAACTACTATTGTATATTGCACCGCCTAAAGCAGAATCTCCGGCTGAATATGCATAGTTACCGATAAAATTACCTTCTATACCGTTTGTAATTTCTGCATTTCCTCTGTTATATATAGCCCCTCCTGCTACACTTGATACTCCTGCGTTCTGTGCATAATTGTTTTCAAAATTACCTATAATTTTGGATATTTTACCTTCATAATTATATATTGCACCTCCATATCCGCCCATATAGCCTGCTTTATCACAGCTTGCTTTTGCATAATTTTCTTTAAAATTCCCATTTATAATACCAATTGTACCGTTGTTTGATATCGCTCCACCATAGGCAGAATTTGAATCCGATTGAGCATAATTACCTTGAAACAAGCCTGAAATATCTCCAATTTCTGCGTCACTAATTATTGCACCGCCGGATGCAGAGTTATTTTGAGAATATGCATGGTTATTTATAAACTGTACATTTTCTATTTTTTCGATTTTAGAATTATCATTAATGTACAGATTCATGATTGCGCCACCATTAGCGTTAGATGCAACAGATTCAGCAGAATTGCCCTCAAATAAGGTATTAGATATTTCACCTATATAGCTGTAATTAGATATTGCCCCACCGGATGCGTGGTAATTAGATGAAGTTGTCGCTGTTCCGGTTCTGTAGACTTTGTTGTTTCTAAATATGGAATTTGTAATTTTGTCAATTCTACCACCATCATTATTATCTATGGCAACTCCGTGTGCGCCGCCAAATTGATCTGGAGCGGAGGTCATTTCATTGTTTTCAAAAATAGTGTTATCTATTGTGCCAATATTACCATGATTTACCATAACTCCGCCGTGTGGAGCTTTATAATTAGAATATACTCTATTTCCTACAAAGTTGTTGTTTTGTATAAGGTCAATGGTTGCTTCTTCACTGTTGTGTATTATTCCTCCCCAGATATTTATAGGACTAAAGCCGGAAATATTGTTATAATTGAAATCGGAATTGGTAATCTGTGTAATATGCCCTGTGTTTTTGACCATTCCGCCGATACGATATGTTACATTTTCTGTCACATTATTGCCGACAAAAGCCGATTTATCTATTGACATTGTGCCGGCGTTTTTGACCAGCGCTGAACCGTAATCGCCTGTGGAGGTAGATGTTACGCCTGAAAAGATTGTATTTGAAATATTCAGATTAGAATTTGCATTTGCTTGAATTACACCGTTTTGCACTCCGCTAAAAACAGATTTGTCAACATTTAGAGTTCCGCCGTCTACCAAAACTGTTGTATTTGCGAAATTATTCAGAGATTTGTTTACTGTATAAGTTCCGTCAGCGTTTTTTGTTGCAGAACCTATGTTTTTGAGATTAAGAGTTTGACCTGCATTTACTGCATTTATTCCGACAAGACCGGATGAAGTCACTCCATAACCTGATCCTTCAACAGTCAGTGTAGAATTATCTCCACCCATATTTCCCAAAGCTGATGTATAGGATTCATCGCCTGTAAGGGTATAAGTCCTTTCCACATTTGGCAAAGTGTCATCAATAATCGCTTCTTGTAATGTTGTGTATGCATCTGCACTACAATTTCCGCGACCAAGCGCTAAAGCTACAACTGCAGACAGTATAAATCTCTTTTTCTCCATATATTCCAAATTCCTCGTAATTATTTTATCAAAACTATTATTATTATAACTTTTATTGTAAACTCACTCAACCTATAAATAGATGATAGAAATAAAATTTAACATAAGTTTACAAATATCCTTGTTTTATAGTGAGTAGGGTAGACTTCAGTCTACCGATATATTTTGGTTGACTAAAGTCAACCCTACATTTGAGTGCAAAAAGGTGGACATTTTTGTTCCCCAAACCGGACATTTCGGACTTTTATGCTCAACCTATTTCCGACCTTAATAAATCGGGAAAGGCTGGATTGCTTCGGGCTTTCGCCCTTGTAATGACACTAAACACTTCCGACCAAAAGTCCTTGCAAAAGAACACCTACCCCTAAAAGTCAAACAACGAGCGAACTTGCCCGAAAAATAACACTGCCCGTACAAACCTAATCGGACATTAAAATACATCTATAATAAAAAATCCCCACAAACACATTAAAAAAGAGCCTTTTGAGGCTCTTTTATTAAATGGAGCGGGAGACGAGGCTCGAACTCGCGACATCTTCCTTGGCAAGGAAGCATTCTACCACTGAATTACCCCCGCATATTTGCGATACCATTCTATAATACATGCTAAAAAAAATTTTTCAAGTACTTTTATTAATTCATTTAAAAAACCTCCTTTTAAATTTTTCAAAAAGAGGTTTTAAGTTTCCGCGCCTTCTGACTGTTTTGGTTTTTCAGCCACAGGCTTTTCTTTAAATGTTTCAGTTGTACTGTCCCACGTATATTCTTTTTCTACCGTACCGTCGGCACCTTTTTTGACCCATTTGTCTCCATCTTTTACGATGCCTTGTTTTTCCGCCTCTGCTTCTTGTTTTGCTTCTTTGGCTTTTTCTACATCGGCTTTTCCGTTGCGTTTAGATATTATTTCTTGCGCTTCATCAACCGTTTTTCCGGAACAAATTGTTTCAGATCCGTCCTTCGAAGTTACCGTTATTTTACCTTCAATATTTGAAATATTATATTGTGGGTATGCAGCTTTCAAACCTTCAACACTTTTTTCTATACTTGCTTCTCCGTCTGTTACTTGAGCGCTGCTGCCTTGACTAATTCCTGACAGAGCTCCGCCTTGCATCCCAAAAGTTCCAAGACCAAACGGGCTAAAGCCGCCCATTCCGAAACCGCCAAATATACTGCCCATGCCGCATCCGCCAAACATTCCGGGCATACCGCAGCCGCCAAACATTCCGCCCATACCAAAGCCGCCAAATATGCTGCCTCCTGTCAAGCCAGTTAATAAGCCTTGAAAGAAGTTCATTTTCGGAGGTTCAGGTCCCTTCATAATGTAATTGTTCTGTTCTATAAATACATTATTTCGAGTGCCGATATGACCGCCGCGAACTTGTTGTTGTGTATAATGTATGTTGTCAAATCTCATGACTTCTCTCTTTTTTACTTTTACTTATATATATAAAGTATATATTCTTTTGATAATTGCATATATTTTAAAATTGTTTACAAAACTTTACTTTATCAGCAGACGACACTTTCGATTATCAAAAATGACCTGCCAAAATAGAAGCTGAAATGGGGTAAAACCCTATTCCTTACGGTAACGAAAACGCGCCCATGTACAGCTGACGATTTTTACTTATTTGTTGTGCTATCTGCGAACATGATTTGATAATGGGCCCTGTGTTGAATAATTTTGTGAATAAAAACCTGATTAAGAATGCGTTTGTCGCCGTAAATCCTTGTCATTATTATTTATATGGCCTTCATTTAATTCGGTTCCGTCTTTAGCGTGATAATGCCATTTGCCATCAACTTTTTTGGCTGTTCTGCCGGTATTACTCGTTACAGTTTGCTCTATTTTATGTTTTTTTCCATCAGTTTTTGATGTATATTCACCTGTACCGTTGTGGGCAGTTACGTTTCTGGATTCGACATATTCACTTTTTATATAATTCATTGTAGGTATATCTAATTTACTCGTGTCAAAACCTTCTTTGACTTTACCGTTCTCGAATACACTCGGATTATTACGCTCCATTTTTTGTGCAAGAGCGTTTCTATCTGCATCACTCAAATACCCGACTTTATTGTTTAATACCAAGTCTGTAACTTGACGGGCAGACATCCCCGGCCTGATAGCGCTTAATACAGCCTTACCGTCACCAGCATTTTGTGCTGCCCTATACCAACCTTTTGGGCTTGCAGAACCGGAACTTCTTCTTGTTTGGGATGTAGAAGTGTTATCAGTTCGGGCTGCATAACTTCGCCCTTGAGTTGTGACACCTGTATTGTCTGTACCACCGGGCTGCTGTGGGTTAGTTCCTGTGCCCGCTGCCGGAGTTTGTACCCCATCGCCAGTGCCTGTATTCGTTTGTCCGTCCACGTTGCCTGCATTGCCTGCATTACCTGCATTGCCTGCATTACCTGCGTTACCTGCATTACCTGCGTTACCTGCATTACCTGCATTGCCTGCATTACCTGCATTGCCTGCATTGCCTGCATTACCTGCATTACCTGCATTACCTGTGTTACCTGCAGGTGCTGCTTGATTTTTTGATTGATATTCAATTATTGCAGCTTGTGCTTCATCAACCGTTTTTCCGGAACAAATTGTTTCAGAACCGTCCTTTGATGTTACCGTAACTTTGCCATTTATTTCATTTATATTAAGCTTAGGATATGCCTGTTTTAATCCTGCGATGCCTTTTGCAAGTGATTGATCTTGCCCACCGCCTTGAGCGATAGTGCTACCCGCAGATACTCCGCCAAATCCGCCTCTGTTAAACAAATAATTTAATGCTGTTCCAAGAGAAACGCCAAACCCGCCCCAAAAACCGATTTTTGGAGGTTGAGGCATCATTGGGCCTACACCAAAAAAGTTATTACTTTGAATGAAAACATTCCTATTTGTTTTCATCTGATATCCGGCTAGCGCCTTTGGATAATTTGACATATCCGGTCTGAATCGAATAACCATGTTTTGCCTCTCTCTAATATACTTATATATATAAAAAATATATATTGTGTAGAATTGCATATATACCCCCGTTTGTTACAAAATTGTTACAAAACTTTTTAAAATTGATAAATTTTAATTGTGTGCTTTGTGCTAAAATTTTAATAGAGGATTTAAACAGAAGGGATAAATTATGGCAAATAAAGTTGTTGTTGGAGCTCAATGGGGCGATGAAGGGAAAGCAAAGATTACGGATTTATTGGCAACAGATGCTGATTTAATTATAAGATATCAGGGCGGCTGTAATGCTGGGCATACGGTTGTCGTAAACGGTAAAACTTTTAAATTTCACCTTATACCGTCAGGCATTTTATATAAAGGAAAAACCTGTTTTATCGGTAACGGTACCGTAATTTTGCCTGAATATTTTGAACAGGAAATTGAAGGGTTAAAAAAAGAAAATATTGATTTATCGGGTTTAAAAGTAAGTCCGTTGGCAACGATTACAATGCCATGGCATACAGAGGTTGACGGATATAGTGAAGACAATGCTCAAAAAGGTAAAATAGGAACAACTAAAAAAGGAATAGGACCGACATATACTGATAAAATGGGTCGAATTGCATTAAAGATTGAAGATTTGTATTCTCCTGAAGCGTTATCAGAAAAACTTGATGTTATTTTGCCGTTAAAAAATAAACAATTAAAAGAAGTTTACGGATTAAAAACTTATACAAAAGAAGAAGTTATTGAGTTGTGTAATAAATATGCAAAAATTTTCGAACCTTATGTATGTTTTGATTGGCAGGAAATGCTTCATCGTTTCAAAAAAGATGGCAAGAAAATCTTATTTGAGGGTGCACAAGGTGTAATGCTTGATGTGGATTTCGGGACATATCCGTTTGTAACAAGTTCAAATCCGATTGGCGGCGGAGCATGTACAGGCTCAGGCTACGGGCCGACAATTATCGATGAAGTAATTGGGGTTGCAAAAGCCTATGTAACGCGTGTAGGCGAAGGGCCTTTTGTATCGGAACTTTCAAATGATGTAGGGGACAAAATCAGAGAAGTCGGGCACGAATACGGAGTAACAACAGGCAGAGCGCGCAGATGCGGCTGGTTTGATGCGGTTACAATGAAATATGCTTGTCTTGTTGGCGGTCTAACCTCAATTGCATTAACAAAAATTGATGTATTTGATGAATTTGAAGAAATAAAGATTTGCACCGCATATAAAGATACTCGTAACGGTAAGATTTACTCATCATATCCGACAGATGTATATATTCATAAATTTTTAGAGCCTGTTTATGAAACTCATGCGGGTTGGATGTCAGATATTACGGGAATTAAAAAATATGAGGATTTACCTTTAAATGCCCGTAAATATCTTGAAAGATTGGAAGAAATTTTAGAAACTCCTATATCTATTGTTTCTGTCGGTCCTGACAGAGAGCAAACTATATTTAAAAATTAAAACAGGGTTACAATTCTAATCTAAATAAAATAACCTTTATATGTAGAAAATATACTAATATTTGTTGAAATGTTTTCACTTAATATCTTTTTAGGTGAAACTATGCAAGCAAAATTTAACTACAAAAAAATGCCTGTTGAAGAACTCGTTGTTTTATCCCAAAATAACGATTTAAAGGCATTGGAAGAACTTATACGCAAAGTGCAAAAGGATGTTTTTGCGACTTTGTCTTATATGTTAAAAAGTAATGAAAACCTATATGATTTAACTCAAGAGGTACTGGTTAAACTTGCAAAAAATATTTCGAACCTTCAAAATCCGTCCTGTTTTCATGGGTGGCTGAATCATATTATAACAAACGCATATTATGACTATTTACGAAAAGAAAAAAGGGCGCCGGAAACAGTTTCGTTGGAATATTCCTGTCCTGCATTAGATTTGGAGATAAAAATAGATATTCCTGATAAACGCGGGAAGCCAATGGAAAAATGTATAACTAACGAATGTGAAGAACATATAAAAAAAGCTATCCGCGGTTTACCTGAATCTTTTAGGATTGCGATTGTTTTAAGAGAATTTCAAGGTTTAAGTTATGAAGAAATTGCCAACACCACAAATTCAAGTATCGGCACTGTAAAATCAAGGATTTCTCGCGCAAGAATTAAATTGCATGAAGTCCTTAAAAGTTATACGGGAGGCTAAATGGATAAAAATTTAACTTGCAGTCAGGTGGAAGCTCTTATTAACCTTTATATTGAAGGTAAATTAAGTGATGTAATGTGCAAATGCGTGGATTTGCACATAAAAAAATGTCCTCACTGCAGAGAAAAAATAGAACATTTAAAATCAATACTTTCGAAATATGACAATAAACAAAACACACAAAATATACAGGAAGAAGTCTTTAATCAGGACTTTATAAATAATTTATCCGCTTATTTAGACAATGAACTTAATTCAAATGAGAATATTAAAATAAAGAAAATGACAATTTCAAACCCAAGCGCGCGAGATAAATTAGAAAAAATGTATAAGTTTAAAAAACTAATGTTATCTGCTTATGAAAAAACTAAAAATGATTACAAAAATGATTTTTCAAAAATGATAATGGCTCAAGTTCTTGAACAAAACCCCTATTCAACGGATTGCTTTCAAAAACTTATCATTCTATTCTGCATAATTGTAATGTGCATTCTTATCGGCTTTTTATATTTATACCTTTAAAGAACCGTTTGAACGATAAGGATTAAAAGTTTTGACATTATTTGACTGATTAGAAATATTTGTTTTTGCCAGAGTTTGATTATTATCTTTATTATTCATTTTTGCCATTTGTGCTTGTTGGCGATGAGAAGCGTACAAATTACGCACTAACGGCGTGATAAGATTACAAGAAATTATAGAACCTATTGTTGTTGCCGTAACATCCATACCATGTTCAAATCTGCCATAACTTGTTTTTATACGACTTGGCATTTTCTCTATTATTTTACCTATATTAGTATTTATATTACCGAGTTTTGTACCAAATCCTTTTTTTATAAGATGTTTTTTGACATTTTCCGGAAGCCATTTACCTGTAGAAACCAATTTTTTACCAACAGAAGAAAATGTTTGAGTTACTGCATAAAATGATAATATATTTACGCATGCATCCGCAAATTCCTGCGGTATCAAAAACATCTTTTGCTCTTTTGAAATTTTATCATTAAATGCAATTGCACATATTTGTGCGGCAGAAGACAATATCCAGCCTATTACGCCGGTATGAATAAGCATTTTGCCCATACTTCCGCCGTAAGCTTTATATAATTTGTCAAATATTGTTAACGGGGTTTTAGCACTTGTCATTATTTACCCCCTCCTTTATGTTATTTGCACAATTTTTTATAAATTCATCCATACTCTTGCGCGGAAGGCTTATTACTTGATTTTTAAGCTGTTTTCTCTTGTCAATGTCTCCTATGAATTTATTTGTTAAAAACTTTGTTAACGGCGCATCTATCAAGAAATTTGTAAACATCATAACTCCGAGCGATAACGCAGTTCCCATAAAATTGATATATTTTTTCAATTGTTTTGCTGTTATTTTTGAATTCTTCGGATAAAACAGCGTAGATATTTTCTTAACTCCGGGGCCGGGTTTGTGTGTAAGCGCATTTGCTGCGGCTATACAGGCATATCTCACTATTACACCTGTTGTTGTGCCTGCAATAATTTTTGCAACCGTTCTTGCCGCTGAAACTTCTTTTGTTCTCTCATCTACACGTCTGTTGTGTAAATCAATAAACGGCTGACTCATTAATGCCGTTACACCTAAAATCAATCTGTTCTCCGGTGAAGATATGTGCTGACCTACCCATTTTATGCCATTAGTAATCTTTCCGTTAGTCTTAAACTTGACCGGCGGAATTGCTTTGACAATTCTATTCACAGTTTTTCTTGCAACAGTTCGCAAGGGGTTGATGCCTATCATTGACATGATTTACACACTTTCACACATAAATATAAACGCATTTTATTGACCTTTTTTGCGCTTAAGCCTAATTTCTTCATAAAAATTTACAAAAAATAGCGGTGTAGATATCTACACCGCTTTTAAATTTTTGTACTAAACTTATTTTAATTCATAACGTTTAAATTTAATTAGCTTTAACCATCTTGTAATAGACACTTTTCTTGATTTTTTATCACCTTCTTGCATATAGTATGGATTTTTAAAATATGAGTCTACAGACTGAAATTCCATATCTCTGTATGCGCCCATCGCAAGAGCAGGTTTTTCATAAACAATGAACGGAATTATTATTTTCTTTTTCAAAGATTTATTATTTTTATATAAAAATGATTTTACAGGAGTCGCCGCAGTACCGTTCGGAGCAGGAGAACCAACAAAAATTATATCATATTGACCTAGTTTTGGGAATGCGTTTTTCAGAGGTACTACAGAATGCTTATCCTTTTCTTCGCTTATTTTTTTCAAATATAAATTTTTATCAGCAGGGTATGCCCTTTCCGGTTCTATTTTTATCATGTCGCCACCAACCAATTCATGGATGGTATTTGCTATTTTTGTTGTATCATTTGTCCTTGTATAGTAAGTTATCAATATACGTTTCTTTGCCATTTGCTCAAGGGATAATGTCACATCGCCAAACATATATGCCCTATACCCGCAAATGACAAGGAGCAATAAGAATAATGCAACAATTCCGCCGATAACCCAGTTTTTAACTTTCATAATATGCTCTCCTATTCCAATATTCATGTTATACCGCTATTATATTACCATATATTGATATAAAATGTAACAGCTCAATATGAATATTTACACAACTTGTTAAAATATGTTATAATCGTATTCCAAGCAAGGAAGGGGTGCATATATGCAGGTACAACTTATACGAAATGCGACGATTAGATTATCTTATGGCGGTAAATGTTTTTTGATAGATCCTATGTTTGCCCCTAAAAATTCCTATGCTCCGATTCCTATAGGACCTAATCCTGATTTAAGCTGGCCGACTTGTGATTTACCAATGCCACCTGAAGAAATTATAAAAGGTTTAGATGCAAGTATTGTAACTCATTATCATAATGACCATTTTGATCAGGCTGCTATTGATACTTTGCGTAAAGGTGTTAAAGTCTACGTTCAAGATGATATTGATAAAGATGCTTTACAAAAATTAGGATTTTCAAATTTGACGATATTAAAAGAAGAAGGGACTTCTTTTGCCGGTATTTGGCTGTATAAAACCCGCTGCCAACATGGTATCCGTTCCAAAGCCGAACCGATATTCAATTCTTTTGGGATGCGATATGCTTCTATGGGAGTAGTTTTCAAACATCCTGACGAAAAAACGGTATATGTCGCAGGAGATACAATATGGTGTGATGAGGTCAAAAAAACCATAGATACTTACGAGCCTGAATATATTATTATAAATTGTGCCGATGCACAAATGGAAAACTGCGGTTCAATAATTATGAATGCTCAAGATGTAAAAGAGCTTCACACTTATGCTCCTGATGTTACGATAATTGCAGCGCACATGGATACTGTTGGACACGCTGCCTTAAGTCGTAAACAGCTTCAAAAATTTGCAAAAGATAATAAGTTCTCAAACTCAATTCTTATACCTAAAGATGGAGAAATTTTAAAATTATAAATCAATTTGAAGAAAGTTCCTCTTTTAGTATAAATTTTTTATTTTGCGGTTCATAGGAATAAATTTTATAATTGTCACCCGATGATGTAATTCTTATTGCATTTAAGAAATCCGTCCTTAATATATTCGTATTGCGCAGTACATCTAAAGTTCCTTTATTTGGATGTCCGAAATAATTTATACCTGTCGAAATAAGTGAAGTTCTTATACCAAGTCGTTTTATCATTTCTTCATCAACTACATTAGGACCGCCGTGATGTCCGACTTTTAAAACTTCTATATCCGAAGGCAAATCGCTTTTAATCTGTTCATAAGCTTCAACTCCGGCATCACCCATAAACAACATATTAAAATTCTTATATGTTAATAACGTTATTATGGAATTCTCATTACTTTCATTTTTACCATTGTTTACGGCTTTAAAGGTACGCAAGGAAAATTGAGGTTCTTCGTATATAAGCTTATTATTTTGAGCAATTACAAAATTTTGTTTAACATCATTTGCTGTTTTAAAAATGTTTTTTGCAGTCATTGTTTCCGTATTGCGTGAGTTCAAATACAGAGTCTTCACATTTGTGTTTGAAATAATATCAGAAGCACCGCCGGAATGATCACTATCAAAGTGAGTTACAATTACTCCTTCAATATTTTTTATTCCCTTATCTGCCAAATATTTCAGCATAATAATTTTTGCCTGTGAGTTCCCGCTTTTGTACGGAGCTTTTCCGGTATCTATAAAGAAATATTTTTGTTGCGGTGTTTTTATCAAAAAGCAATCCGCATTTTGCACATCAAACGCCGTAATTGTCAAATCTTTTGTTTCAAAATGCAAGGAAGTACATATTAAGAATAAAGTGCAAAATAAAATAGAGTATATCGAATATTTATATTTGCCAAATTTTATCAAATATGTAACACAAATAAGTATTACATAATATACCAACAGTTGAATAATACCGGGATGCGTTGTTTGAATAATACAGTGCGGCAAATTTCCAAAGAAATCAGAAATAATTACTATAAAGGTTAATAAATAATTATTAAAGTAATCAAAAACAAAACATACAATATTGCTTATTGGTTTGATTATCGCTAATATCGAACTGATAAATCCCATAAAACTTACAACACTCAATATCGCAGAAGAAATAATATTTGCAAAAACAGCATACAAACTTATTGTGTTAAAATAAAACATTTGAATCGGTATTACCCAAATTTGCGCTACTATGGGAATTATTATGATAGGCTTTATCCAATCAGGAATTTTTTCAGGCAATTTTTCTAAAAGCATTTTGGCTGTTGTAATTAAACCGAATGTAACAAAAAATGATAACTGAAAGCTTACATCATTTATATATGCGGGATTATAAATCAACATCAAAACCGCAACTAATGCCAACAGAGAAATTGAATGAGCATCTCTGTCTATCAATTTCCCGATAAGAATAAATAACAACATCAAAGCAGCACGAATTACAGAAGCTCCTAACCCTGTCATCAATGTATATAAAATAACTACGAGCATACCTGATAAAATCCTTGGTTTATAAGGAACTTTTAAAAATTTTAATATAAATAACCAAAATGCAAAGATAAAACCGACATTCATACCTGAAGCAGCAAGGATATGTAATAATCCTGAATTAATAAATGATTTTTTAATATATTCGGGAGGAGCAATTGCATCATCACCAAAAACTATTCCGCCCAAAATTTCTAAATTAGGACTTTTTAAATATTGAGAATGAACCTTTAAAATATCTGTTCGTAATCTGTTAAGTTTGCTAAAAAATTTCCATTTTAAAGGTTTCTTTTCATTCAATATTTTTAATGTTGTTTCATCATTTACATATAATACGGTAAAAACATTAAAATTTTTCAAGTATGAGCTGTAGTCAAACTGGGAGGGATTTGTAGATTTAAAAGGTGTTCTCAAACTTCCGTCGATTACAATTTTATCACCTATATTTAACTTATCCTTAACAGATTGCGGTATAGTTACAAGAGCTTTGCCATCAATCGGTTTATCCTTAATTTTTTCAACCTGAAAAATAAATCTTAAATTGTCGCTATTTGTACTATTAGGGATACTTATTATTCTGCCGGTAAATGTGGAATTTGCAGGAGTTATCGGAAGCAAGCTGTCATAATTTTTTACTTTTAATGCTGTAATAGTAAACCCGAAATAAAAAATTAAAATATAAGCTATAACTCGCCTTATTGTTAAGAGTTTTAAAGCAAAAATTACGGATACCAATACAGTAAAAATCAGCGCAATAAAAATACTGTTTGAACTAAAATATGCCAGTATACCAAGCATAAAGACCATGCAATAGGTAAACATAACAAAATTTTTATTTTGAAAAACATCATTTAAAATGCTAAAATCTATCATAATTCCAATAAATAAATGATATCATACATATAATGTTGTGCAAAATAAAAAAAAATGTTATAATTCCAATAAATAAGGAAGAGGTATTATGAGCGAAAACAGCAGTTTCTATATTGAAGATTTTTTACGTCAGGCAGTAAATATCGGAGCATCGGATATACATATATGCGAGGGAGAACGCCCTGCAATAAGAGTTGCAGGTCAAATCATGAGAATAAACGCACCTGCGCTATCCGCAGAAGATATGGATTTTGTTATAAAAACAGTCGCTCCGGAACATTTAAAAGATAAAATTACTCAATTTTTTGATATAGATTTTTCTTATGAAATACTTGAATGTTCCAGATTTCGTGTAAATTTAAGCCACCAGTTAGGCAAACTTGCGATTGTATTCAGAACTATTCCTTATTATGTAAAAACATTTTCAGAATTAAGCCTGCCTCGTTCATTGGAAGACTTTGCTAGATATAATAACGGTTTAGTTCTAATTACAGGACCGACCGGTTCCGGTAAATCAACAACAATTGCAGCGTTATTAGACCACATAAACATAAATTATTCAAAACACATTGTTACTGTTGAGGACCCTGTAGAGTTTATGTTTACAAACAAGGCATCAATTATTTCACAAAGACAATTATTGATAGATACTCCATCATTTACAGACGGAGTGAAATATGCATTAAGGCAAGACCCTGACGTTATATTCATCGGAGAAATTCGAGACAGAGAAACAATTGAAGCCGCTTTAAACGCAGCAGAAACAGGTCACCTTGTTGTATCTACAATCCATACAAACGATGCCGTACAAACAATAAATCGTATTGTCAACTTGTTTGAACCTGGAGAAAGAGATTTTGTTCGACATCAGGTTGCCGCTACTCTGCGTGGTACTGTTGCTCAAAAACTTGTTCCTGCAATCGAAGATGATAAACGCTTACCGGCTCCGGAAATATTGGTTGTAACTCCAACGGTTCAAGATTTCATCATAAAAGATCAACTTGAAAAAATTTATGATCTGGTTAAAACCGGTTCATTCAATAATATGACAACAATGAACATGTCTATTTATAAATTATATGAAGACGGTAAAATTTCAAAAGAAACAGCTTTGGCATATTCAGATAACAGACAGGAAATGGAACAATTGATTCGTGGTGTTTACCATGGAACAGGTTCTAACTAATAAATATTTATGCAAAATAATTTCGTAACAGATGCGATAAACCTTAAATCTTATAATTTAAGCGAATCTGACAAAATTATTGTTATGTATTCAAAAGATAAAGGGCTTATCAGGGGAGTAGCAAAGGGTGTTAAAAAGCCTAAAAGCAAGCTTGGAGCAAGAATGGATTTACTTGTTGCCAATACTGTAATGCTTCATCAAGGGAAAAATATGGCTACAATATGCCAAGCAGAAGCCTTGAACACTTTTAATAAAACCCGTACGGATTTGGATAAAATATTTTACTCAATGTATGTAACAGAAGTGGTACATAATTTTGGTTTAGAAGACGACCCCGGTTCGGTTGAAATTTACGATTTATTATACAAAGTTTTGGAAGCAATATCTTCTGCTGCTGACAAAACAAATATTATGTTATCAGTTATAAAATTTCAATTAAAAATGATGATGATTTCGGGTTTTTCTATTGAGTTTGACACATGTCTTTGCTGCCATAACAAAATTGGCGATAATACAATGTTCTTTGTTCCCGATATGGGAGGAATTGTATGCGCGGAATGTGCAAATAAAGTTTATTATACAAAAAAACAAATGCCGTACAAGCTTCGAGATTTCTTTAAAAATATGGCAGATAATGACTTTGAAACAAAAAGTATATATGAACAAAAAGCTACAGAAAAGGTCTGTGAAGTTTGTTTTGAGGTTCTAAAAGAATATATTGAATCAAAATCTCCAAAACGTTTTAAATCATCCAATGTTTTGCATGAAATAACCGGTTTATAAATAGCATTTACGTTCTTCGCCTTCAACTCCGGCATAAAGTTCGACAAATTTCTTCGCAGGACTTGCATTTATCTTTTCCAATAAAACTTCTTCTATTTGGAAAAATCCGACTTCTGAAGTCATTTCAATATCAATTTTTATAGGTTTTCTTTCTCCATGATGGATGCCAATCCATTTAATTGCATTTGCGCTATATTTATGAATATCTCCTACTTTTGGTGCGGTATTTATTGCCAGAGGAATACGCGCTCTGCCTTTAGTCATATCGCAGCCATCTGCAATAAGAATAATTCCTGCTTCTATAGAGTGAATTTTATGAGATGACATGTGCCCGATAATACATTCTGTTGTCATAGCTTTAATTACTACGCGTTTATGCAAATCATTCGGGAACATGTGCATTAGTGTTCTTTCGATTATTGGTTGAGCTAATAGGGCAGACATCTTTTCGTGGCTTTGTCGTCCGATAGACATACCCAAATCATGCATCAAACCCGCCATAATAACAGCGCACATACTGTCTTCAAAAGTTCCTACTTCCTCATCTTCTAAAGATGTTTTAATCCCGCAATCATGCAGTATATTAAGCATTTTGATTGCATTACCGACAACCTGACGCATGTGCACAGGTCCATGGTCATTATACCCAAGCCGCCTTATTGAAACGTTATTAGCATATTCCTGTAATTCCTGTAATTCATCATCATCAAAAAGATAATTGACTAATTCCAAACATAAGGGGCGATCTTTCAATCTGTGCTGTATCTTTGATTCTGTTGTAAGTTCTTTAACTGATTTCATAGCTGTAAAATCCTCTATAATTACATGATAACTTATTTTTTATAAAAAGTTAAGTGTAAACCTCAATTTATATAAAAATATCGTTAAGAAATGTAACAATTCCAAAAGTTTTTCAACTAAAATGCCGATATATATAGTGTATAAAACAAAGGAATTTCAATGGGTTTATCATCAAGTCAAGCAAGATTATTATCAATTACAGCAAGGCTTACGGACAATGAGTACCGTACGCAAAGCTTGACTAATGCGCGTTTAAAGCTTACAGATATCTCTGATGCTGCGCGTGTACAGTATCAAAATGCCCTAAATTCCAATAAATTTGTCTATATGAGCTACAACGAGAATGGCTCCGGCGTTAAAATTGACTTAACTCCGACAGTTCTATATCAGTATCAGCCGTGTAAAAATCAGTATTCACTCGTTAATAATGCAAATAAGATTTTAGTATCATCAACAGATGCAAAGAATTTCAAAGAAACTGACAACCTTGCCGAATTTCTAAAACGTTATGGCTGCTTTGAAGAAATTAAATCGATAAAAACATTTATTAAAGCGGCAGGAGCGACCGACGAAAATCAAGAAAATAACAATATTGTAAAAAGTATAACCGAAGAAACCCTGAAAGTGACAGACCCTGAAAAAGCGCAATGGTATACCAACCTTTGGTATCGTATGAACGGAATGGATGATCCTGAACGAATATACAAACAAACAGGTGATAATGTTAATGCAAACAATGAGGAAATAACAAATACCGAATATTTATTGACGCTTTATGATGTTAAGAAACAAACGAATTTTAATTTTTATGAAGAACTTGATTCTCGATTGATGACGAGCAAAGATTGGCTTAACAATGCTTTGGCACAAGGTATTGTTACTATGGAAAAAGTTGGTGTTGGCAGAAACACAAGCGAGGATAAATTCCAATGGTCAAGTATAATATATACAAATGCTACGGATATTATTTCGCAGCAGGATGACACAAAAATTGCACAGGCAGAAGCCGAATATAATCAAGCAATGTCAGAAGTAAACGCTAAAGATAAAGTTTTTGAAAATAAAATCCGTAAACTCGATACCGAACATAACGCGCTCCAAACAGAGTATAACTCTGTAAAAGCTGCCATGGATAAGAATATTGAGCGTTCTTTTAAAGTATTTCAGGGATAGGGGAATTTAGAAGTAAAGAAATTTAGAGGCGTAGAAGCATGGTCTGCTATTAAAGAAGGCCGGATGGCTAATTCTTGACTTTTCTATCATACAATACTTATTCTGCCATCATCAATCAATTCTACAGGAGTTTTTGATTTTAATAATTCGTTTTGAACACAAACAGAAGCATCGATACCATACTTCCTTTCTAAAAGCTGCGGACGATTAAGTGTTTTAAATCCGTCATTTCCTTGATAACAATAATCATTTATTATTGTAGAATAAAATTTATCTGTTCTTGGGGCGTTAACATTTATAGGAATTTCTTTTCCGTTTTTGTCAACAAATGATGCACTTAACAATATTCCGGTTTTTGATGCGGTATATTTTATCCCTGAAGGGTAGAATATTCCGGGTTTGCCTGCCGGATCATTAAACGATGTTACGCTGTGTTTTAGCGCATCGACTATATCTTTTTCGCTATAATTTACTCTATAGAGTTCATTTTTAAACGGTAAAATGTCATTCAACATTCTTTCATCAACTTTGCCTTCTTCAAAGTATCCGCGCATATTTGCAGATTGTATAAGAGCTATATCCGCATCTAAATCATTCCTCATACAATCAGCAACAAAATATCCATGCGGATTACGGGCGACTAAATATTTTTCAGGTTCAGGCGGTGCTGATTTTATGGTGCCAAAAACTTTATTGTTTACAAACAGTTTATCAAAAATGTATTTTACTGCCATATTGCGGTGGAAATCTTTTGTGTAACCCACATTATTTTGAACTTTTTTTACTATACCGTTTTTATCAAATTCTAAATTCAATATTCCGAAATTCTTACCGTCTTTTCCGGCTTGAGTAATTATTACGGGCTCACCATCTTTGTTATATAAAAGATTTTCTCCCTCCTTAATATCAAAAATCAAATCGTGAGAATGACCGCCCAAAATAACATCAAGCCCTGATGTATTGACCGCAATTATTTTGTCTGCGGTTTTGCCAAGGTGTGATAACAAAATTATTTTATTTACCCCTTGAGATTTTAAATCATCAATTTCGGTTTGAATATCCTTTAAGGTCTCTTGAGGAGAATCAACCGTCATATCTCTCCGTAAAACCCCCTGTTTGACGCGTGAAAATAAATCTACAGGTGTTGTTCCGATTATTCCGTATTTATGCCCGTTCACTTCTTCTATTATGGAAGATTTTACAACTTTTGACCAAGGGTTGCGCGGATTAATCTTTACATTGTTTGATAAAAGATTAAATTTTACATATTGCAAAACTTTGTCCGCATCGGCTTGAATGTCGTGTTCGTGATTACCTACAGCAGAAGCATTTATGTTTATAAAATTTTGAAATAATACAGCAGCTTTATTAATTTTTATATCTTCACCAAGCATAATATCGCCTGATGAGAGCTTCAATGCATCAGTATTATTGCCATTTTCACTGTTTGCAATATCAAAAGATTTGGCAGCACTATACGCCCGTTCCATATTTATGGACTTGCCATGAAAATCGTTTATATAAAATATACTGGTATTAACACTCCCCGAGTTAATCGGCTGTATCATGCTTCTGGTACCCTCTAGCATGAAACCACATCAAAAATAAATTTGCCAGATTGATATACATTTTTTTACATTAATTAAAATTTCATCATTTGAACAGCCCAAAATTTGGATAATTCATCATATATTTCATTAATTTTATTTATAACTTCTATTATTACAATTCCATAATTATTACATTTATAATCTCCAATAGGATGTAAACCAACCCTTGTTTGAATTTCACAGCCGTACAAAGTTAAAATTTCTTGCAACTTTTGAGCTTCTTGAGCTCTATTTTCGACTTTAATTCCCATTATTGCTACCATAAAAACTCCTTTTTAGGATATTTTTATTTGAAATAACCGGCAATACATCCGACAATAGTAGAATTAAAATAAGCTTTGCTGAGAAGATTGATTTTGAGTTTTATAACCTAAATGCCTGTATGTTTCAGGAGAAACTTTCCTCCCGCGCGGAGTCCTTTGCAATAAGCCGCATTGTAATAAAAACGGTTCACAAACATCTTCTATCGTTCTTGAATCTTCACCGATGGCAGCCGCAATAGTTTCTATCCCGACAGGTCCGCCATCATATTTTTCTATTATAAGTTTTAACAAATTTCTATCTGTAGTATCAAGTCCATATCTGTCAATTTTGAGAATGTCCAAAGATTCATTTGCAATATCTTCGGTTATTTTTCCGTCATATTTTACTATTGCATAATCACTTACCCTTTTGACCAATCTGTTGGCTATTCTTGGTGTTCCGCGTGAACGACAAGCTATTGCAAGAGCGCCTTTATCATCAATTTCTATTTCTAAAATAGACGCTGTGCGCTTTATAACTTGAGCCAATTCTTTTTCATTATAAAATTCCAATCGATGAATAATCCCAAATCTGTCTCTCAACGGACCTGAAAGTTCACCTGCTTTTGTAGTCGCTCCGATTAATGTAAATTTTGGCAACGGAACTCTCAATGTCTTAACGGTTTGGCTTTTGCCTGTTGTCATATCAAGATAAAAATCTTCCATTGCCGGATACAAAATTTCTTCCGCAACTTTATTCAGTCTGTGAATTTCATCAATAAAAAGAATCTGACCTTCTTCTAAAGACATCAGTATTCCGATAATATCTCTTGGACGTTCCAAGGCCGGAGCGGATGTAATTTTTATAGGAACTCCTGTTTCATTTGCAATAACACCTGCCAATGTGGTTTTTCCTAACCCCGGAGGACCGTAAAACAATAAATGATCTAACGTTTTTGAGCGCTTTTTTGCCGCTTCTATGGTTATTTTTAAATTCTCTTTTAATGAAGTCTGACCAATATAAGTATCGAAATTTTTTGGGCGAATATTATTTTCAAAAGCTTTATCATTTTCGTCTGATACAGG
Organism: uncultured bacterium; assembly: GCA_900314375.1. Lineage (GTDB taxonomy): Bacteria > Cyanobacteriota > Vampirovibrionia > Gastranaerophilales > Gastranaerophilaceae > Zag111. Next base: position 9,738 of record OMVC01000007.1, on the reverse strand, counting down.
TTTTATAATCGGATTTTTTTTATCTTCCGATTTTTTATATTCCAAATTCTCATTATCAGCAATTATACTCATAATATTCCCTTCGATTAACAGTTATATGGTAACAAATATTTGAACTGCAAGCAAGTTATTACGCGAAAATATTAAATAATGATATGAATTAGTAAATTTTTGTGAATTATGATATAATTTTTATATGGAATGTCCGAAGTGTGGAGCTGAAATCGATAAAAATGCAATGGTGTGCCCTAACTGCAAAAAGGTACTCAAAATTGTTTGCCCCGTTTGTCGTACGGTTAACACAAAAAATATTTGTAAAAAATGCGGTGAAATACTCGTAACAAAATGTGAAAACTGCGGCAAAATTAATTTGATGAAAAATCAAAAATGCGCAAAATGCGGATATTCCACAGAACTTAGCGCACTGCAAGCAGAATCTAACGCCGAAAGCTTTGCTGTTATTAAACTGGAATTTCCAAATTTGGATTTAATTAAAGCTACATTGGGCTCTAATCAAATATTCACAAAATTTATGGCGAATTTAGATAATCTTATATACAGCCATACTCAAGAAATCGGTGTCAGACGACAAATTATTAAAAATCATATTTATTTAATACGCTTTAACAAAGTCTATACCTTATCTGCATCTGCAAATGGTGCAATAGCGACTGTAATAGAGCTTGCCAATCGTTTGACAAGATTGAATGTTAAATTATTGGCAAAGAAAAAAGTATCTTTAAAATGTAATTTTACAATTATGCGCAGAGATGCAGATCAAGACCCTTACGACATTGATACAGGTTTTAAAATCAATGTTTTAGGGCAAACAAAAGAAAGTGCGCGCCAAGCATTAGCAGCAATACAAGTCGTGACAGATGAAGAATTCTATAATGCATATAACAAAACATATACGATGGAATCTTTAGATTCTGTTCTCGTAAACGGTCAAATGAGAAGGTTTTATGAGATAAATATCAAAGATTTGATTAGAATTGATGAATATCTGAAAGAATTAAATTCCGAAAACGATGACGGAAGTGCCGAAGTTCCTAATTTTGTTCAAGAAGCACTTGAGCAATAAGATAAACTTGGCAAACGTACTGTTGAAGAACTAAATGCAGTTATGGGCGAAGAACTCTACAGTATGGATTTAATTAATTTTGATGAAATAAATTGTGCATTTTATACAACCGAAAATATAAAGGCTCCGGAAAATATTATAGAAGTCTTGCAGGCTGTTCCGAAAGGAATTCTCGCCATAAAAGCTTCCCCTATGTATCAACCGTATACATTAAGGATGCTCGCAACAGTTGATGAATTAGGGCTTTACCAAAATATAATCCCTATAACATGCCATGATGATATGAAATACGAACCGTATTCATTTTTTAGAGAATTGGTTTCTTCCATATTTGAATATGCTACAGCTCAAACATTATATGATACAAATGATTTTTCTGCTTTTGCGGGAACTGATTCTAAAAACTTAATCAAAGATTTAATTTCTCTAAAGCAAAGAGATATGAATAATCTTGAGGACACCAGATATGAATACTTTACTGTATTTACTTCTTTACTGCAATCAATTCCGGACTCGTTAATATACATAGAAAATTTTGAAAAAATTGATGCCGGCTCCAAATATGTATTAGACTTACTATTTGACCACTTTGACGAAATGAATATCAGTTATATCATTTCGTATGATAAAAGCTATTCACTTCATAAAAATTCCCACTTCTTGTTATCAAGGCCATACTACACCGAAATTACACTCATTCCGACTCCGTTTGAGAGTATAGTAGCTTCGAATGAAGCCTTCTATAAAGATATAAAAGAAGATTATTATTTCAAACGAATTGCCAAATATGCCGCAGGCAGCGTTTTATTTTTGGATTATGCTATCCAGTACCTTGTTGAATCAGACGTTTATGCCTATACGGACTACTCCATAGAAGTCGTAAACCCAAAAACAATTGTTATACCTTCTAATTTAGGGCAATTAATCCAAAGAAGACTAAATTTATTAAAAGATGATGAAATTGCAATAAGATTTTTGGCATTATGCGTGTTTATGGGCACCCGTATTGATTTGAAGTCTGTTGAAGTTTTAGGAATTACGGATTGGGAGGATTCGTGTAACAAACTCGCCCAAGGCGGATTTTTATACATATTTGACGATTGTATTTATTTCCCTAACTATACGTTATTAAAAGAACATTTACTGGAAGTTTTGGACCAAGAAGATATGAAAATAATAGCTTCATCACTTTTGGCTTTGGCTTATACTGAAAATATGCCAAGTGCAGCTAAAGCATTTTTATATGAAAAACTTGAATATCACCAAAACGTAATCCAAGAATGGGAAAAACTTGCAAATCTAAACTTATCAATGGGTGATTTTTCCGCATACCTGAACTGCTCCGGACAAATTATTAATAGTTTGGATAAGTACCAAACTGACTGGTCAGAAGAAGAATTAGAACAGTATAAAACTTCAATATATGAAAACATTTCAACTAATATGTTTGAATACGATCCGGAACAAACAAGAGAAATCGCTGACAGAACACTGGAAGATTTGCAAAAATCTCAAGATTCAAAAAGCTTCATAGATTTATGCTCGAAAATGATTCTTGGCGCAATGGATCACGGAGAATACCAATATGCATTGAGTCTGACACATAAATTACTCTCTGCACTAGCGGAATTTTCTCCTGACCCGAGTGCTCCTAATTTTAGTTTAAGATTTTTGGAAATGTCTTTAATACATGTAAAAATGCTGTTTGGAATAGGGGCTTTTAAAGATTGTATTGATATAGGTTATAATCTGTTAAATGTGTTAGATGAAGCTAAAACAGATGCTATTGAGTATAAAGACAACCTCACAAAAGAAGATTTAAAAGCTTTAATACTCGAAGCTGTTACTTATATGGCTTTGGCAGATATTATTACATTAAGAGAAAATGTCGCGGATTTACTTAATATTGCCGCAAATCTATTTTCATTTATCCCAAAAGAATATTCTATATTTGTTCAATTGCAAAAATATATTAAAGGGGAAGATATAACAGTTGATAAAAACCATAAAGGTAATAATATATATTCAACAATGTTATATCATATAATTACTGCTTTTGATAATTACAGACAAGACCCTGAAGCTTTTGCAAAAGAAGTTTATAAAGCAAAATTGATTGCAAAAGATTCATATTGCCATGTTTTTGAATATTTCACGGATTTATTGATAGGATATTCTTATATAGGTTTAAAATCATATTATAAAGCTGAATCTATTTGCACGCAGGTTCTGTCGAGTGCAAGAGATAAGGGGTTAAACTCAATTATATTTATTGCATGGTATATATTGAGCATATTAAATATTCGTCAAGGAAAATTTGATATAGCTTATGGAATACTTAATAATTCTGCGATACAAATGGAAAAATTTGGCGGAGTGAGTGATTACTTAACATTATTAAATAAAGTAAATATGTATAAATTATTGATGTGCACCCAAGATAAAGACAAAGCGGAAATTTGCATAAATCAAGCAAAATATATTGTCAAAAAATATGATTTAAAATATGACTTAAATATTGACATTGAGAAATTTATGGCGGAAAATAAAGCAGAAGATACAGCTAAAAATACGGAAAAACAATCCTAATACAACAAAAATAATCAGATTATCCGTTTATATATATCGGAAAGAGAGGAAAAATGAAAATATTATTTGCTTCAGCAGAAGTTGCACCGTTTTCTAAAGCCGGAGGGTTGGCAGATGTTATAGGCAGCTTGCCTAAAGAATTGGAGAAAGATGCTCAAATAGCTATCTTTACTCCTTTGCATGGCTGTATAGATAAAGAAAAATACGGTATAAAAGAACTTGAAAATTCCGAAATGTGGATAAGCTTTGGAGGAAATCTTCAACAAAAATTCAATTTATATATGACGAAATTACCCGGAACAGATATAAATGTATTTTTTATAAAAAATGATTGGTATTTTACACCGTTTAAGGAAGTTTATCCGAAATATTTAGATCCTCGATATGAACATGAAAGATACATCTCTTTTTCATTAGCGGTTATGGAATATGCAAAAGCGCTTAATTTCAGAGCAGACGTTATTCACGCAAATGATTGGCATACGGCAATGCTTCCGTTATATTTACATTCCAACTACAAATTTGATGATTTTTGGAAAAATACAAAATGTGTTTTTGAAATTCATAATTTAGCATATCAGGGAGTTTGGTTTGAAGATGTATTAGATTTTGCCAATATGCGCAAAGATATTGTATATAACCAATGGGGTTGCGAACATTACGGACGTGTTAATTGGATGAAAGGTGCAATAAATTATTCTGATAGAGTTGTTGCAGTTTCTCCTACATATTCAAGAGAAATCTTAGGCGAAGAATACGGCGAAGGCTTGGACTATACATTAAGAATGAGTCAAAATAAACTTCGCGGAATACTTAACGGAATAGATTATTCTATATTTGACCCTAAAAAAGATAAAGCTCTTGTAAAAAATTATGATATTAAATCTTTAGAATTAAAGGATGAAAATAAAAAAGCAGTTTGCAAATATTTCGGCTTAAAATATAATCCGGACAGACCTTTAATTGCTTTAATATCAAGGCTTGTCGGGCAAAAAGGTATTGATTTAATTCGTGATATGCAATGGGAATTACAGAAGCTTGATGCGGATTTTGTATTTTTAGGCAGTGGTGATGAAGCTTATGAAAACTTGTTTATTTGGTTATCAAATAATACCTCAAATATTCGTGCTTATGTCGGTTATGATGCAAAATTAGCGAATTTAATATACGCAGGCAGTGATTTCTTTCTGATGCCTTCAAAATTTGAGCCTTGCGGTTTGAGTCAATTGATTGCCATGCGCTACGGTTCTTTACCTATTGTAAGAGCTACAGGAGGATTGGAAGATACGGTAACAGGATATCCTTTAGATAATTCAAACGGGTTTAAATTTTGGCGCTACAACGGTTGGGATATGCTTGGCGCTATAAAATGCGCAATCGGAGTATATCGGGATAAATTTGTACTTAATGCTATGAGAAAATCAGCTCTTGCAGCTGATTTTACCTGGAAACGAAGTGCTAAACAATATCTCGATATGTACAGAGAAATTACGGGAAGAAAATAATTTATTCTTCTTCAATCTCTTCAAAATACGCCATTCCTGCGCATTGTCCAAAACTTTCAAGAACAGCCTTATCTAATTCTTCAGAAGCTACAACTTTTCCGTTGACTAAATTTATTTTTTCTGAAGTGACTGTACCTTTTTGTTTATCTTTTTTGGTTTCACGATCTTTTTTAGATTTTTTGCCTTTTTTAGTTTCGATATTATTGCTCTGTTGAACTGACATAACTCTTTTTAGTTCATTTTTATACGCTTGATCTTCATACATTGTACGCATAATATCGTTCATCATAATCGCAACATACTGTTGTTCTGCCGAATTGCTGCCTAACGCAGTGACAAGGGTCGAAGCTTTGTCAATTTCTTCATAAGACTCTTTATAGTGGCGCATACGTCTGTGCAATACTGCGAGATTGTAATGGGCTTCAAAATTCATCGGCTTTTGGTGAATTGCTTTGCAATAACACTCGCCAGCTTCAAAATATCTGCCTGCAAGATGATATGCAATTCCTAAATTATATAGCGTATCATATCTGTCAGGAGCTATTTCTAATGATTTTTTATAAGCTTGAATAGCTTTTGAAAGATATTTTCGTTGCAATTCCCAGTCATCATTTGCTTCGTATAGTGATTTTAATCTGTATGTCACACCTATATTATAATAAGCGATTGCTCTATTTAATTTTGAACTGATTCTGTTATTGTATATATACGGAATAGAAATCATTTTTCGCTGTATATTTATAACTTTATTATATTGGTCAAGCGCAAGATTAAAATTCCCGAGTTTTTCGCTTGCGATAAGCCCGTAATTCATGCGAGCAATAACCATTTTGGGATTATGTTTAAAAGATTGAGAATATGCATGCAAAGCCGAGTAATAATCCTCATAAGCAACATAAATATTACCTAAATTACACCAGGCACCATAATGTTCCGGATAATATTTCAAGCCTATATTATAAAATTTTATAGCTTTATTCATGTTATTTTTACGATATGCGGTATCCCCTTGCGAAACATAATAAACCCCTCGCACATTGTTAATTTGCTTTTTAACAAACTGCTGGTTTAAATATATCACCACACAAATTGCGATGATAAAAATTACAGAAAATAAACCTGAAAGAACTTTTTTCAAATTTTGCCTGCTTTCTTCCACTCTTATTTTAGACCACCTAAATATTATTTACATCAACCAAATAATGTAACAGAATGTTAACAATATTTTTTATAATGGCAATTTTAATAAAGGCAAATTGTTTATATAAGTAAGGTAGGAAAAAGGTTAATTTATTTTTGGAGGTAGTTATGGTAGACAATGTCAGCGCTATACAGCCAAGCGGTACATTCCAATATATGCCCGCATCGGGATTGGGGTACTACGATTTTGACAGTATAGATATGGATTATAGCATGTATCCTCTTGGGCTTGGCGACAGCATATTTTCAGTTGGTTGCCCAACGCCGTATATGATGCCATGGGGAGGCGGCATGGATACAAAATCATATTTTGAACAAATGAAAGAATACCAAAAATTATATGGTCAAATGAATCTTGAGCAACAAAAAAGGCAGCGTAATGCCGATTTACAATTAAACGGAGCAATGGAATCAATCGAGGAAGGTGCTAAAAACTTAAAAGATAAGATAGCACATAATGAACAAGACCAAATCTCTGATGCCTATAAAAAGTATGTTGACAGTGTAAGACGTGCATACGGCGAAGGTAATGAAGAAGACATAAACAGTCGGGCAATGACAATGTATGAACGATTCAGAGGAAAATCTCTCGTTCAGGATTTGCGAGATAACGGACACAGTTCTTTTGTTCAAGGTGTAATTCAGTCATTAAGTTTCGGTTTATTCTCGCAAAAATCTTCGGAAGACAATATTGCTGAAATTACAGGTCAAACAGTTCATCAGGGTGAAAAAGTTGAACAAAATATCGGCAGGGTAGTTGGTGCAATCGGCGCAGGTGCTGCAGGGACAGCTGTTCTTGCTTTAGCAAAACAATATTCATCAACTTTAGCAACTATTCTTAAGAAAGTACCTATGGTAAGTTTTATAGTGGCAGGTTTAGCCGCAGGCTTGGCATTTATTACCGGAAAAGCAACCACTTAAGAATAAAAAAAATGTGATGTGTGTAAATACGACAAGTGTGAAGTTGTAGTGTGAAATGATTGATGTATGATTCAGCCGGAAAACAAATTTCCGGCTTTTTATTGCTTTAATCAATTAATGTAAAGCGTAATGTCCCTTTATCATCAACAACTTCATTCCACATTTTGTAAGGACGAACCCAATTGTCACCTGTTTTTAGAGGTTGGTATACTATCATATCTTCTAACGTTTCGGAATGTTTAGCGAAACCGATAATTTTATATAAATTTCCTTTGTAATGGCGATAGGTTTTCCCGATTTCTATTTTCTGTTCCAATCTAATTACACTCCTACGGGTTCTTCCTGATGTTTAAATTGCATTTCATAAAGCTGCTTATATTCGCCGTTTTCTATTTGTAAAAGTTGTTCGTGTGTTCCCTGTTCAACAATTCTTCCGTCATTTATAACCGCAATCATATCAGCGTTTCTGATGGTTGATAAGCGGTGAGCAATAACAAATACTGTTTTGTTTTGCATAAGATTTTCTATCGCTTTTTGCACGATAGCTTCCGCTTTATTATCTAAAGCACTTGTTGCTTCATCAAGAATAATAATCGGAGCATCTTTTAAGAAAGCTCTTGCAATAGCAACCCTTTGTTTTTGACCGCCTGATAATAACATTCCGCGTTCTCCGATTTGGGTATCTAATCCGTCTTTAAGGGTAGTTACAAATTCATCCAAATATGCCATTTTCAACGCTTGTTGAACTTCTTCTTCCGTAGCATTCTGTTTACCCAATAAAATATTTTCTCTTATGGTACCCGAAAATAAAAAATTATCCTGAAAAACAACTGCGATATCTTGTCTTAAAGATTCTAAAGTATAATCTCTTATATCAACTCCGTTAATTGTTATGCTTCCTGATTTAATATCATAAAATCTTGGCAATAAATTAACCATAGTTGTCTTACCGCCGCCGGAATTTCCGACAAGAGCAATAGTTTCACCTTTTTCAACTTTTAAATTGATATCTTTTAATATCGGACGACCTTTAGTGTATTCAAAATTTACATCTTTAAATTCTATAGGATAATCTCCGCGCTCCAATGTAATTGCGTTTTCTTTGTTTCTGATAGACGGAACTATATCCAGTAATTCAAAAATCTTTTCAATTGAATAGAAAGATGTTTGTACGGAGTTTAAGTTATTACCAAGATTTTTTATAGGGGTATATAATAAAATTAATGCCGTAATGAATGATACAAAGTTTCCTGAAGTGATTTGTTGTGTCATAATCAAATGGCTTCCGTAACCGATTGCAGCAGCTATCCCGACAGATACAATGACGTGCATCATCGGAGAAAGCCATTGTGTTTTTTGTACCATTTTTATTCTTAATGTAAAAATATTTCTTAGAATATAATCGAATTTTTTTATTTCGTTTTCCGCCAAATTGTAAGAAATAATGGTTTTGTTGCCGGCATAAGCTTCATTGTATTCCGTAATAATTGCGGAATCTGCAACAACGGATTTGCCCAAGACATCTTTAATCCGTTTTTGTATTCTTGCTACAGGAATAAATGCGCATCCTAAAACCAAAACAGCAATCAAAGCTAATTGCCATGAGTTGTAGAATAATACACAAACCAATGATATTGATGAGAATATCCTTTGTACAAACACACTCAAGTTTGACAGCAGACCTGAACATGCATTATTTGCCTGGTTATTGAATTTTGCAACAATATCACCGGATTTCTTTTTATCAAAATATGAAGTCGGCAATGTTAATAATTTTTTAAATAACTCAAATTTAAGATTATTGGTAATTTTATTTCCAACCCAAGTAGACAAATATGCTGATAAATATTTTAATCCGCCTTGGATAGATGTGAATGCGACAATTCCCAAAGGAATGTACCAAGGCGAAGAAATACTTTTTTCAACCATAACTGCATCCATATATGGTTTTAATGCCAACGCAATAACAGCATCTAATGACCCGATAGGGATACAAATAAGCATAGAGCATAAAGCTCTGAACCATATTGGTTTTACATAAGGCCACATTCTGCCATAATTTACGACAAAGCGCTGATTTTTAATAAATTCTTTAAAATTATCAAATATAGATATTGCCATGATTTCCCTTGTAATATATAAAAATACAATTAATAATCTATCATAAAAAATTTAAAAATAAAATCAAATAACAGTCTAATTATGTAAATATGCAAAACAAAGATTTAAAAATAAAAAATTGCTTGCATTTTAAAAATCAGCATATATAATAATTTTGTAGCCAAAATATATGGGAGCGTAGCTCAGTTTGGTTAGAGCGCATGCCTGTCACGCATGAGGTCGCGAGTTCGAGCCTCGTCGTTCCCGCCATTTACAATAAAAAGCAGACCGTAAGGTCTGTTTTTTTATTGTCAGATTGTCGAACGCATAAGAGGTGAG
>OMVC01000037.1 GCA_900314375.1 uncultured bacterium | reverse complement strand
CACGTGAACAGGTTTATTTTTTATTCTAAAATCAAAAGCATAATATCCGATTTTACTGAAATTCTTGTTAAATATTTCGGGTAAATCGCTCATAATTTGTGCAATTTCAGCATCAGAAAATTCATTATCAATAGAAAAATCAATATCTTTTGATGAGCGGCAATGAATTTTATATGCAAGCTCAAGGCAAGTCCCACCTTTCAAAACAAGCTTATCCATTAAAATATCATCAGAGACTAATGATATTAATGCTAATTTTTTGATTTTTAAAAACTCTTTTGCATCTATCATGCAATAATTATAGCATTAATAAAATGACAATTTTTTAATAATGTTCATATTTAGGTAAAATCGCCTATTTTGTATTATAATTTGTATACAATGGAGTATGATATTGGAATTTACTGATATAGAAAAACCTAAGATTAAAGAAAAATCAAATTTGCAACTTCTTTCAGGAAATGATGTGCCAGATATAAAAATTTTTTCGTTAGTATCCGAAGATGATTTTGAACTAATGACAGAACAATGGCTATTTTCTATGAAAGATCGTTATAAGTATGTAAAAAGGGTTGGTGGTACTGGGGATCAAGGAAGAGATATATTTGCTTACCAAGATGAAAATATGACTGTCCTTGATATATATCAATGTAAACATTATGATAAAAAATTAACGCCATCTAATATGTATGTAGAAATTGGAAAACTATTATATTATACTTACATTCAGGAATATGTAGTTCCGAAAAATTACTATATTATTTCTAGTAAAGGATGTGGTACTGCATTAACAAAATTAATAGAGAATCCTGAAAAAATTAAAAGTGCGATAATACAAAATTGGAACCACAATTGTAAAGGCTCCATAACAAAAGCAAGAAATATAGAATTAAATAATGAATTCAAAGCATTTATCAAAAATTTTGATTTTAGTATTATACATGAAATTACTCCATTAAAATTTTTAGAAGAATTTGAAAAAACGAAATATTATTCAAGTTGGTTTGGGCTTCGTAAGTTTAAAAGAAAAACTCCACCAGAGCCATCTAATATAATAGAAAGTAATGAATTAACGTATGTGAATAAATTATATAGAGCATATGGAAGTGTCAATAAGTCACTGATAACAAATTTTAAACAATTATCTAATCGATATCAAGAGCATTTTAATATACAGCGAAAATGTTTTTATTCAGCAGAAGGATTAAAAGAATTTTCAAGAGATTCATTACCAACAGATGAAACTTTTAACGACTTACAAAATCAAATTATAGATCCAGTAAAGTCGCAAATCTTATGTAATACATACAAAGATGGTGTAGAATGCTTAAATTCTGCAATAACAGTGGCAACAACGTTAAATATAGGAAACAACTCATTAGCAGAGTTTTTAAAAACAAATGATAGAATTGGAATTTTGCATCAAGTAGCAAATGAAGATGAAAGTGTAGAATGGACTGAGCATGAATAATATGGAACTTTTAAATAATGATATAGAAATGGCTTTAAGACTCCTTATTTTAATTAATACTATAAGTACTGGTGTTGATGAGCAATGAATAATTTTTTATGATTATGCATTATTACATTCTAGCGATTTTGATAAAAAGCAAATTAGTATCTTGCCAAATTCCCCATTTAGAAAAGAGGAACTTTCTATAAAGGTGAAATTAATTAAAAATGCCCTAAAAATATTAGCTCAAAAACAATTGATAGATGTTATTTATAGTGAAAAAGGAATTTATTATTTAAATAACAAATTAACAGGTTTATTCATAAATAAATTGACATCAATTTATTCTAAAAAGTTGATAAAACAAGCAAAATGGGTTAAAAAACACTTTAAAAAATATGATGAGCAAAATATAAAGAAATACTTTGAGAAAACTATGTCTAAATGGGATAGTGAATTTTCTACATATGGATTATTTAATGAGGGTTATAGCTATGCAAAATAGACTCTTTATAAATGAACTACAGAGTGTTTCTCCTGAAAAAGTTGCTAAATTAGAATTTAAAAAAGGGTTAAATATAATAACAGGGGCTTCTAATACGGGGAAATCGTATGTGATAAATTGTATTGATTATTTATTTGGGGCAGAAAATCCTCCAAAAGACATTAATGAAAGTAAAAATTATAGTTTTTTATTACTTGAGCTAGAATATAATTCACAACCTTTTACTATAAAAAGATATTGTCCTATTTGTAATAATAATATTGATAATCAAGAAGAAAATTTCAACAAAATATTTGCATCTTGTGAAAAAGAGAATGAAAAAATTAAAATTAAAATTAATGATTTAAAGCAAACTATTCAAGATGATAAATCAAATATTGAAAAATATAATGAAGAAATAAATGAATTAAATAACAAAATTTATGACTTGACAGTCGAAATAGATAATGAATTAAAACCACATTCAAAAGTATTAAAAAATAGAATTGATAATATTTTGGCACTACAAAAAAAGGTTGAATTGAAAATAAAATTACGAAATGACATTACAAATTATACAGCGTACCGGCAAGAATGCCAAAATAGATTGGATACATATAAGGTGAATAACGAAAGTCCTATAATTGACAATAAATACTATGCAAATTTTGCCAAGACAATTAAAATATTTTTAGATAACTGGAAATATAAG
>OMVC01000041.1 GCA_900314375.1 uncultured bacterium | reverse complement strand
TTGCCAAAACAATCTGTGGATTCAAATATGATGGCAGGTGTAAAAGCTCCGGTTCCTGTTGCGAATATAGAACAGGCCAGAGCGGGTAAAGCGTCAGTTAAAGGTTCTCCTTTTGAAGTTGAATTAAAAATGAGTACGGTTCAGATGTAGAAGGTTTGTTAATAAAAAGTCCTGACAAAAGTCAGGACTTTTTATTTTGTTGGAATTACTATTTCAAATTGTGTTTCCGCTTTTGTTGATTTGTTAAGCTTCAATGTCCCGTTTTGGGATTCTATGTATTTTTTACAGATATTAAGCCCAAGTCCGCATCCTGTGTCTTTTGTTGTGTAACCGCAGTCAAAAATTATGTCTTGTTTTGATTTGGGGATCTGGTTTCCGTCATTTGAAATCTTTATAACTGCGTTGTTATTTTTTATTTCTCCAAGAATTGTTATTTTGCCTTTGATTTCTATCGATTCTATTCCGTTTTTGATAATATTAACCATACAAGACAAAAATCTGTTTTCGTCGACTAAAATGTCTGCACTGTTTTTTATAAATATTTCAAATTCTATATTTTTATCTTCGATATAAGCTTTTGACATTTCAATTGCTTTTTGGCAAAGATTTTCAAAATCATATATTTTTTTGACGTTATTATTTATTGATTTAAGGTCTGTTACATTTGAACTTATTATTTGAATTGATTTTTGTATGCAATTTAGTGCATTATCTATTGAGTTATTTGAAATTCCTTCTTTTTCAAGATTTCTTTTAATAATTTGTGAATACATATCGCATATTGACAGATGGTTCCTTATCTCGTGTGAAACGTATCTGATTTGATTGTTGATTGTTTCATTTTGTGAAATTGTTTTTTGTGTCATTTTTATTCCTTTAAAAATAAAGGGTTTTCGCGGTTTACGCAAGAACCCTAATGTGTATCAGATTTATTATCTATGGTTTAAACTGTTGTCATGTGTTCAACTTTTTTATTATTATTAACTTTAAAACCATGAGTTAAAGCATATAATACAGCGTTTGTCCTGTCATTAACCTGTAATTTTTGGAAAATATTATTTACATGTGTTTTAACAGTAGTATCAGAAATAATAAGCTGATTTGCAATACTCTTGTAGTTAATACCTTGTGTCAATAATTCAAGAACTTCGTTTTCTCTTGATGTTAAACTTGATAAAAGGTTTTCCTCTGCTGACGTTTTGGATTCTTCTTTTGCTGCAGATTGGAAATAGTCGAAAAATCTTGTTGCAAGTATTGACGGCAAATAAACTTTTCCTTCTGCAACCGCTTCTATTGCATCAATCAATTTTGCTGAAGCCATAGTTTTTAAGACATACCCTTTTGCTCCCAACTTCATTGCTCTGTATATCAAATCAGAATCATCATAACCGCTTAATATGATAACTTTAGTCGAGAGACCCAATTTTGAAATCGATTGTATCGCTTGCAAGCCATCTTTTTCCGGCATATTAACATCCATCAAAACAATGTCCGGATGATACTTTTTAATCAGATTGATAGCCAGATTTGCGCTTCTTGTAGCTCCTACTATAGAGTAACTTGTTTCAAGACTGATTAGTTCCTTAATTCCTCTTAAATGATTCGCATTGTCATCTACAAGCAATACTCTTAACTTTTTTGTAAAATCTCTCATCTTATTCCCCCGTTTGTTATATTTTTTATGTTCTCTACACTATACATACTAATCCTTTTAGTCGGTATTTAAATCCATGACTTGATTGATAAATATAAAAATCAAGATTGAAAGACTTATCTAAATCTTTTGATTGACAAAACATCTCAACCATGCTCTAAATCATGCTCTTGCCGCATGGTTGATTTTTTGTGCGTAAATTCTCACGTCATATTTTTATTGTATTTTTAAATGTTAATAATTGTAAACTTAAATTTTTGATAATAAGCAATTTTACAGGTGCTTTTTTACTTTATTTATTTGTAAGCTAAGGTAGAAAGGTTATATTATGACATCAATTAATGGAATAAGTAATGTAGGGTATCGTCCTGTTGTAGCATTTACTTCGTCTGAACCGTACAAATCAGATATTCATGCAGCAACAGCTATGCCGCAACAAAAAGAAGAAAAGAAATCAAAGCATACTGTGTTAAAAGTATTAACAGTAGCTGCAGTTGTAGCAGGTGCCGTATTATTGTTTAAAAACAGAGGTAAAGTTGTTGAAAAAATTAACACCTTGATAGACAGATTAAAACCTGCGAAGCCGGTAGCCAAACCTACATCACCTGAAGGCTTGGACGAAATTGCAGAAGTTGTTGAAAAAACTTCTAAGCC
>OMVC01000188.1 GCA_900314375.1 uncultured bacterium | reverse complement strand
TTCTTTGTCACCTTTTAACAGTTTTTTAACAAAGTTTTTTAATGTTTTCCAAACAGATTTTGAGGTCTTTTTGACAATTTCTGTTTTTGCACTTCCTAAAAGCTGTTTTGGTTCTTCATTATCGTCATTATTACCGGCAACGGGTTGTCTTTTTTCTATTTTTTCATATTGTGTCGGATAAATATAATTTGTGTTGCCGTTTATACCGTCTATAGCCATAAAAAAGAATAACCTTTCTACTACTTTATATTGATATAAAGTATATTTGAAAGTTATAATTGCTTAAAAATAAAAATTTCGTAAAATATTCTTAATAAATTATTTTAATGAATTGGCGCCGGAAACGACTTCAATAATTTCATTTGTGATAGCTGATTGACGAAGTTTATTATATTGAATAGATAAATCGTGAATAATTTTTTCCGCATTAGTAGTAGCAGCTGACATTGCAGTCATACGAGAAGCTAATTCACTCGCTTTTGCTTCCAATAGCGCCTGATAAAAAATATTTGTCATAAACATCGGCACGATTTTTTGCAGAATATGATGCATATCAGGAGTAAACTCCATCAAAGGCTCAAGAACGTTATCAGAAATACGCTCGTGTTCGTTTTTGACCCCTTCTAACGGCAATACTGCCCAGCTGTCAACTGAATAACTTACCATATTTTTAAAACGTGTTGTTATTATTTCTATTTTATCAATTCTTCCGTCAACATAGTATTCCGCCAAATCTTCGGCAATTTCTCTTGCATCAAGCGGACTTGGTTCATCTACAGCCGTAAAGTATTTCTTTTCAATTGATATATCGGTGTTTTTTAATCTTCTCGAAAGTATGGAAACCCCTTTTTGCCCTGCAACAAAAAGTTTTACGTTTTTGCCTTCGGATTTATACTCGGCAATTTTACGCAAAGAAGCTTTGATAACATTGGCGCTATAAGCACCGGCAAGCCCTTTATTCCCTGTAATTAAAAATAACCCTACAGTATGGATCTCCTTGTTTTTTAATAGCGCAGGATAATTATCTATAGCTGTTTTTATTTTTAACGTTTCTGCGCTAAATTGCCCTACAGAATTCAAAAGTTTTTGAAACATTCTGTATAATTCGGTTGAATAAGGACGTGAAGCCTTCGTTGCCATCTCTGAATGGCGGACTTTTGCTGCTGCAACCATCTTCATCGCGCGTGTTATTTTCTTTGTACTTTGTACACTGTTTATTCTATTTTTTATATCTTTTAAGCTTGCCATTTTTATCCTTTAAAAAGTCGTTTTAAACGAAGTTATAGCTTGTGTTAATACATTTTTGTCTTCGTCTGATAATGCATCTCCCTGATTCAGGCGTTGTGCTAAATCAGATAGGTTTGCGCTAAAGTATATAAACCAATCCTTTTTAAATTTTTGGATTTTGTTGTTTTCAACATCGTCTAAAAGTCCTTCATTTGCCGCAAATAGTATAGAGATTTGCTCCGCAACGCTTAAAGGTTTATATTGAAGTTGTTTTAGAACTTCTGTTAATTTTTCACCTCGTAAAAGTTGTTTTTTTGTTGCCGCATCAAGGTCTGAGGCAAATTGAGCAAAAGCTTCCAATTCTCTATATTGAGCAAGAGCAAGTCTTAATGTTCCTGCAACTTGTTTAATACCTTTGGTTTGTGCAGCACCGCCGACACGAGAAACTGAAATTCCTGCGTTGATTGCTGGTCTTATACCCGAATTGAAGGCATCACTTTCTAAAAATATTTGCCCGTCAGTGATTGAAATGACGTTTGTCGGAATGTATGCCGAAACATCTCCGGCTTGGGTTTCAATAATAGGCAATGCAGTTATACTTCCTCCGCCCAATTCGTCATTAAGTTTTACCGCACGTTCAAGTAATCTTGAGTGAAGATAGAATACATCTCCCGGGTATGCTTCACGTCCGGGCGGTCTTTTTAATAACAAACTCATGGCACGATAACTTTGAGCATGTTTTGATAAATCATCATATACAATCAAAACATCTTTGCCTTGTTCCATAAATTCTTCGCCGATTGTAACACCTGCAAACGGTGCAATGTATTGCAGCGGAGCAGATTCATCCGCGGTAGAAGACACTATTATTGAATATTCCATAGCCCCGTATTCTTCTAACGTTTTGGCTAAATGAGCAACGGTTGATGCTTTTTGCCCGATTGCTACATATATACATATTACATTTTTACCTTTTTGATTAATTATTGTATCTATTGCAATAGCTGTCTTTCCTGTTTGTCTGTCGCCAATAATAAGTTCTCTTTGACCTCTGCCGATAGGTGTCAAAGCATCAATCGCCGTTAAACCTGTTTGAAGCGGTTGACAAACAGAACGTCTTGCGACAATTCCAGGGGCTACGCGTTCAATCGGTCTTGTCTTTTCATACTGATAATCGCCTTTACCATCAAGAACTTTACCTGTCGGGTCTATTATTCTTCCTATTAAACCATCGCCTACCGGAACAGAGGCAATTCTGCCTGTTGTTTTAACAACAGTGCCTTCGCGAATTTCTGTGTAATCTCCAAGAATTACGACCCCTACATCATTTTCTTCCAAATTCATTGCGATACCGAGAGTAGAATTACCGTCTTCAAATTGCACCAGCTCATTGGCCATTACGTTGCGCAATCCGTAAACTCTTGCAATTCCGTCACCAACTTCCAAAACGCTTCCGATATTAGAAACTTCTGT
The DNA here is from genome assembly GCA_900314375.1 of uncultured bacterium. GTDB lineage: Bacteria > Cyanobacteriota > Vampirovibrionia > Gastranaerophilales > Gastranaerophilaceae > Zag111. Next base: position 4,208 of record OMVC01000188.1, on the reverse strand, counting down.
GTGTAAGTCGTAATTTTCGATTTTACTTTTAATAATTGAACTGATTTCATCAGGTTGTATTAGTGCCATTTCGTTTTCCTTTTTTATTGTTTACTTAATTTTTTTAGCTTTGCTAATATGCTTGTGTCAATAACATAATCGTCATATTTGAATATTAGTCCTGCTATAATCTTCTCATCAGTTTGCCAATCGGGTTGTATGTCACAATTAAGCTTCTTGTTCAAACTGTTTATTATCTTTTCTTTTGTTGTGTCATCTAATTCTATAGATGATATGATTTCTACCGTTTTGCGATTAGAATTCTCATCTGATATGTTAACAATAGCTTGATGTATTTCGTTTAGCTCGTTTATTCTTTGCTTTTCTATTAGTATTTTTATGAAATTAAGTATTTTATCATCTACTTTTGATTTAAAAATTTCATCAATAATTTGTAGTTTTGTAGAATGTGAAATTGAAGAATTTGACAGTACAACTTTTAAATCATTGCTGGAATTAATTGTGTCCAAAACGTCTTTTAGCTGCGTTTTTGCTAATTCTTTATCCTCAAAAGCTTCCAATAGCCCATAAGCATAATTTTTAGATATTGTTGAAATTCTTGTTATAGACATGGCAATTTCTCCAATTCTTCCAAACTCTCATTTATGAATTTTTCATGCAGGTTTGGATTGTTTTTCAGCATTTCAATAATATCTGATGTTGCTTGCTCAATAGATCTGTTAAAAGTATATTCTGTTACGGTATTTGATGCCTTATCTTCCTCAATAGCTTTTATTTTTGTAATGTTTCTATTTATTTTATCAATAGATTTTTCTGTGTTTTCTTCCAATTTAGCAATCAGAATATCTGATTTTTGTGCTGAAACCTTTTTGATTTCTTCTATTTGAGCCGGAAGCTGTTTTAGTGTGTCTTCGGCTTTTGCTACCAATTCTTCGCTATGAGCTTTGTCTTTTTCAGATTTTTGGATATATTCGTCAACTGATTTTATTGATTTTGTAAAAATTGATTTAAAGTCAAATTTCTTTAACAGCCAAACAAAAAGCCATATCATTAAAATAAAGTTTATGATATTTGATTCTAAAATGTATTTTAGTATTTTAATAATTTGGTCTGTCATTAATTCTATCCTGCAATTTTCTTTATGATATCCGAAGCCAGATTATTGACAAGGTCTGAATTTATGCTATTGATAAGTTCATTTTTATCTTTTTCAATAAGTTCTTTATTAGAAGCTATTTGTATTTTTGCTTGTTCATTAGCTTCTTGGGTTGTTTTGAAAGATTTCTTTTGGGCATTATCAATTTTTGCCGATAACACTTCTCGTTCTTGTTCTTTTGCGTTATTCAATTTTTTTTGATATTCGGTGTTATATTCTTCAGCTTTACTTTCAAGAGTTTTGGCTGTTTCATAATTGCCGTTAACGTAATTTTCTCTTTTCCTTATTATATTTAAAATAGGACGATAAAATATTGCGTTCATAATGAACATGAACACGACAAAACTAAACATTGCAACTATCAGCGTGGCATTAAATTCAAACATTTTTGTTCCTATTTAACAAATATCAATAACAATGCGATTAACAAAGCGTAAATAGCTGTTGCTTCCGCTAAACCTGCACCCAAAATAAAGTTTTTGAATGCTTCATCTTTAATTTCCGGTTGACGAGCTATTGCATCTAACACACCTTTAGTTGCAATACCTAAGCCTAAACCGCCGCCTAATGTACCCAAACCTACTGCGATACCTGCAGCCAGTCTTCCTAAATCCAAAGTTTGTTCAATTGCCATGATTTTCTCCTTTTTTATGTATTTTTTATTCTTCTTGTATTGCCAATGAAATATAAGTTGTAGATAGTATTGTGAATACTAATGCCTGAATTAAGGCGACAAAAACCTCAAATAACATAAACGGTATTGGACACAATACACCTGTTAAGCTGACTACTGTTGCGACAAGAACTTCGCCTGCAAATATGTTTGCAAAAAGTCGCAGAGCAAGCGAAAACGGTCTTACAAAAAGTTCTAATGTGTCAACCAATGTTATTATGATGCCGTCAATACTGAAGCCCTTGAAGAAAAACTTAAATCCGTTTTTCTTTACTCCGTAATATATATAATAAATCGAGACTACAATAGCCATTGCTGCCGTCATATTTATATCATTATTAGGTGAAGCAAATTCACCTTTTGCCAAATGAATTAATTTTAAAGGTAATTGACCGACTAAATTTGCAGTTAAAATGAACATAAACAGGGTTAATACTATTGCAAGATGCTTTTGTGCATTGTCATTGCCCATACTGCTTTTTGCCAAATCATTAAAATATTTTACAATGGCTTCTCCGACATATTGCAGTTTTGAAGGAACCATTGTTAATTTTCTGGTGGTTAGTAAAGCCAGAACTATTAAGATAAGCATTGATGCCCACATTGTAATTAGTGTATCAACATTAAATGAAACACTTTTACCTAAAATTGAGACTGTGTATACCCAATGCTCCATAGTTCTCCCTTCAACAAATCTATATTAATACAGAAAAATTTTTTTTGCAAATGATTAATCAAAAAGGCTTGATATTGTAATATCAAGCCTTTAATTCTTTTTGCGTATTTTTTATTTTTGAGGTTTTTGAGGAACTTGTCTTTCAAAATCAGGTTTTAAATTTTCTCTGTAAGCATCTTTTCTTTGACCAAATTGCGGGTGATCTTTATGCATTCTTATTGCTCTAAAATCTTTCGCTCTGTGTATTGGAGGCGGTAATCTGCGTTCCATCATCGGGCAGCCTCGTTTCATCCCGCAAGGGCAAGGTCCGAATTTTGGTGCGGTTAGTCCGCGTAATACCAATAATGCCAATAGAACTCCTAAAAATACCGAAATGGTATCAAGTAAAAATTTAGTCAAAATCTTTTGACATTTGCATTCGTGTCTGTCAGTTGTGCATTCTTCTACTTTTTTTTCTTCTGTCATAATTCGTTTCTCCTATTCGATCTACATTGGTATAACGAATTGAAAAATAAAAAGTTCATTTTTTATTATGCATTTTCTATAATGACTTTAAAATCTGGAGTTTCATCCATCTTTTTAGAAATTTCATCAAAATTCAAAAGTCCTTGTGTCGCGCCAAAAACTGAAACTACTCCTGCTGAATTTATCGAACCGGCACGAAGTGCTTTTTCAATATCGATACCCCATTTCGCTATAGAAGCACAAAATGTTGATGCAAAAGCGTCTCCAGCTCCAAGTGTCGAAGTAACAGGTCCGTCAAACGGCGGACAGTAAAAATATTGTTTCCCGTTATATGCATAAGCTCCGTGTTTGCCGTCTGTTATTACGATAATTTGGTAATCGGAAACCTTTAATTTTTTAAACATTTCTTTTAAATCAGGGTGAACAAGTTCGTTTGAAAACTTCTCTTCTTTCGTATCCTGTCTAAGGGTAATTCCTGTTGCCATAGAGGCTTCTTCCTTATTCATAACAACGACATCCGCAAGTTTTAAAATTTTTTCAAGGTATTTAAATCCTTTTTTTATTCCTGTTGTGCCTGCGTTAAAGCAAACACTTGTATCATTTTCTTTTGCGAATTTAACTATATCATCAAGCACTTTATTACTGTCGCCGTTAAGCGGGGCAATGTATAAAAGTTTTGCTTCTTTAATTGCATTAAAATCTATTTCTGATTTTTTAATATGTGCATTAGCTCCGCGGTGAGCAAGGACTGTTCTGTCCCCTTCAAAGCTTGTTAGTATAATCGAAAATCCTGTAGAATCACTTTTGTCTTGTATTACTGATTTAAGATTAACTTTTTTATCCCTGAAAAAATCAAATAAGCCCTGAGAGTATATATCATCTCCGACTTTAAATATTGCGCTTGTTGAGAAGCCTAAATTTGCAAAATTTGTAGCAGTATTCACTCCGCCACCGCCTACTTGTGTGTCAAAGTCGGCTATCTCAAGTTTAGAACCGTACGGATAGCTCATAAAATCAGTTGAACGGTCTTTTAGCCTTACTGATACTATATTCGCATCATCACATTCTACAAAAACGTCCATTGTGGCACTGCCGATTGTTATTACATCGCTCATTTTTTTTTCTCCCTGCTTGTTTATGATTATAGCATAAATATGAATAATAAAAAACAGCACCGCATAATATTCTGTGCTGTTTTTTATACTTATTATTTTACTAATTTATACAATTAGCTTTAT
>OMVC01000043.1 GCA_900314375.1 uncultured bacterium | reverse complement strand
GTTACAAAATGTAAAGTTTTCTTTAAAAAGTCTAAAGTATTGATTTTAAATGACCGTTACACATTATAAGGTTTTTAAAATTAATAAAATTTGTAACAATGAAAGTAGAAAGAATTGTAATTTTATAAAAACAGGATATACTATATATATAAAGTATTAATATTGTTTCAAAAATACAATTAACTATTTAACAAAAAATAGGAGATGTGAAAGGAAAAAAGCAATTACCCGCCAAAACGTTATAATACGAAGACTTGTAATGGCTGCTTTGAGTGGCCTTATCGTATTCGGAGGCACTCAAGCCCAAGCCACTGATTATATAAATAACGAAGACACATCTAACGCAAAATTTAACGGTACTACAGGGGCTGCGTCTGACTTGTCCAAAGGCACATTAGACATATTGAACGAACAGGACGCAACCTTGCCAAAGAGCTCTTATGACTTGAACGCGCTCACATCAAGTGTTGATGAACAAGGAAATGTTACATACAAAAATGCTGACGGAAATGTTGTTGACAGCGCAAATGTAGTTACAAAATACGAGCTTGTAAATGTAACAAAATACTATAACAAAGAAACAAACACTCTTGTTGGTGCTGATGAAAAACAAGACGGGCTGGAATATGTCGAAGTAAGGACAAAAGAAAATATTCCGCATTATTTTGAAAAAGTTTCACGCATCGAAGTTCCGACTGCAGCGGATATAGATACTACAGGGATGAATGTTGTTGATTCTTCAAATTACACAGGTCCTATTTCTGATGCAGACGGCGCCATCAATCAAACTATTCAAAATACCGTATATACAGTTGGACCTGTTTCTCAAACTATAACAAATTCTGAATCTAATTTAATATTTGATAATGTTGTACAAAATACAGGTGCACCGCTTATAAACGGTGATAACAACGGGACTTTAACTTTTAAAGATGTTGTTACACTGAATCAGGCTCCTTTTATCACCGGAGTTAATAACGGTACTATTACAGGTATTTCAGGTACATTCTTGAACAGTGCCGGTAATTTCCTGAATAATAAAAATAAAGTTGGAGATATCAATGCGGATTTTATAAATGTTCAAACAGGTTCTTTAATCCACAATAACGGAACATCAGACCTGACAGCAGAAATCGGCAACATTACAGGCAATTTTATCAATAGCAGTTCTTACACACCTTATGGCATAGTGGGTAATGTTTCTTACGGCAAAATAGGTGATATTTCAGGTGATTTTTATGGCAATACCTCAAAAATATATGGCGGTGCTATAGCTAATCTTCCTCAAGGAACATCATCAAACCCTACTGCTGGCACCGGAATTATCGAAAGTATTACCGGCAGTTTTATAAATAACCATGCATCAAACGTTACATACGACGAAAACGGTAACAGAACAGTCAACAGTCAAACAGATACTATGGGCGGCGCTATATACAATACCGGCACAATTAACGGGGGTAAAATCACCGCTCTTAAAGATAATTACACAGACGGATATAGAGCAGGTGGCGGTGCTATATATTCTACAGGCACATTAAATCTTGACGAAATTGGCGAGATTTCAGGAAACTACGCAAAAGGTACTACAAGGGGAGATGGCGGGGCTATTTTTGCCAATAGCGGTACAATCGGAGCAATCAAGGGAGATATCAAAGACAATTATATTGAAGCCGTTTCTGCCTACAATGAATTCGGCAGTCCTACAGCAGGAGGCGGCGGAAAAGGCGGAGCTTTAGCAACTTCATTAAACATAGGTTCTGTTGAAGGCAATATCGAAAATAATCATATTATTGGGATTTTCGATGCACAAGGCGGTGCGATTTACAATGGTTACTTTGGCGGTGGCGCTATCAATTTCAAAGGTTCTGATTTGAAAAATAACTATGCACAAGCTCTTGTGTATAATGCGGATGATACTGTTTTAGGCGGAGGAGTAGCTTATGGCGGCGCTATTTACAATAATAACGGCAGCACTATTACAGGTACATTAGGCGACATTACAGAAAACCACACAGAAGGCTTTAATCACACAGGTGGCGGTGCAATTTATTCAACAGGCACATTAAATCTTGACGAAGTCGGTGAGATTTCGGGCAATCATGCAAAAGGTCCGGGAGCATCAGGCGGTGCAATCTATGCAGGCAACGGTACAATCGGAACAATTAAAGGTGATATCAAAGACAATTATGCAGATGCCATAAACTCATACAATGCAAACGGAAGACCGACAGGCGGAGCAAATGCTTACGGCGGGGCATTGGCAACTTCGTTGAATATAAACTCTATTGAGGGTAACGTCGAAAACAACCATGCAATAGGTGCCGGTCAGGCTTATGGCGGTGCTATATATAACGGTTATTACGGTGGCGGAAACATTCCGGGCATTATTAATTTCAAAGGTTCTGATTTGAAAAATAACTATGCACAAGCTCTTGTGTATAATGCGGATGATACTGTTTTAGGCGGTGGTCAGGCTTATGGCGGTGCTATTTACAATTCATCCGGCAGTACCATTACAGGTACACTTGGTGAAATTTCAGGCAACTATGCCGAAGGCGCTCAAGCATCAGGCGGTGCTATATATGGTGCAACCGCAAATAATATCCAACTTGATGCTATTACAGGCGGCATCACAAACAACCATGCGATTGCGGTATTAGGCTATAACGGCAGCAGCAACAGCAACAATGTATATGGCGGAGCTATATATAATAATGGCGGCAATTTAGGTGATATAGCAGGCGGCATAAAAGATAACTATGCATTAGGTCCAAATGGCACAAATAATAGTTACGCAAGCATTGTTATGGGCGGTGCTATATACAATAGCGGCAATATAAACAGTATAGAAGGCGACATAACAGGCAACTATGCTGAAGGTTCATGGGCTGCAGGTGGAGCTATATATAATACCGGTATTATAGCAGAAGGTGCAAAAGATGCAGCATTAATAACCATAACAAAATATACTTGTACATACAGATACCAAACTCTCACCGCATATAAACCTGAAGATAAAGAATTGATTGATAATCTTCTTGCTCAAGGTAAAAAATTGATAATTAAAGTAGTTAATTCATCAAGTTCAAACTCCCAATCAAGTTATACTAGTCTGCAAAACAAAATCAATGACGGAACATACATAACAGAAAATCCTATAAATAGCTTGAATGATGATGACTATTTCGTCCTTTCAGGTGGCGGTATAGTAAATGCTTCACTCATAAATAACCATGTAAAATCTGCCAATAATTATGCAGAAGGCGGTGCTATTTACAATACAGGAATACTTTATGCAGAAAATATCGGTGATATAAAAGGAAACTATGCTGAAAGCGATAGTACCGGTGGAGCATCTGCTTATGGCGGCGCTATCTATAACTCATCACAAAATTTTGTTATTGATTCAATAAATGGAGAAATTTCGGATAACCATGTCAAATCTTCATCAGGCATAGCATCAGGCGGCGCAATATATCTGGAATCAGGCTCAATAAACGGTGGGCATATCACCGGTATAAAAAATAACTATGTTGAATCATACACTTCTTACGTCCATAGTGCAGATTTAGGCGGTGGTGCAATATACGTTAATAGCAGCTATGGCAACAAGGTTAATTTCCACATCAACTCTATTACGGGAGATATCTCAAATAACTATGTAAAAGCAGAAAATGGATACATTATAGGCGGCGGAGCTATATTTTTAGGTTCTAATACCAACACTACTATTGACGAAATTAACGTAAATAATATTACAGACAATGCCGTTGAAGGGGTAAACGCATACCATATCAATGGCGGTGTTATATCTATAAATGACAACACTATAGGTGATATTACGGCAAAAGTAGTTTCAGGTAACCATGTAATAGCAGATTCTACAAGCGATGGCGCGTGGAACGGCGGTGGTGTAATATCTAAAGACTATGGTACCATTGGCAATATCACATTTGAAGAAGCCTTTAACAATTATGCAGAAGGTACCGAACTCAATGGCGGTGTCATACGACAACGTGGCGGCGATATAGGCGATATTACAGGTAATTTCCATGACAATTACGTAAATGCTCACAGAAGTGCGTATGGTGGTGTTTTAGTAAACCAATATGGCACTGTCGGAGATATAAAAGGTAATTTTAAAGACAACTACGTCACTGTAGACGGCACCAACAACACAGGCGACAGATTTTATTACGGAGCATCAGGTGGCGGTATAGTAAATGCTTCACTCATAAATAACCATGTAAAATCTGCCAATAATTATGCAGAAGGCGGTGCTATTTACAACGGATATTATGATATACTTTCTCACGGGAGCTTGACGGCAAAAATAGGTGATATTACGGCAGATTTTACGGGGAACCACGCTGTCAATACAGGCGAAGACGTCGAATTTGCTGCGGGCGGAGCCATCGGAAATGGCGGTTCATACCCATATCAACACCCTGAAGATAGGGATACTATTGGTTATATAAAAGGCAACTTTAAAGATAATTATGTTCAAAGTAAAACTCTGGCAATAGGCGGTGCGATAGCTAACAGCGGAGATATTGCAGGCGTTGAAGGAAACTTTGAAAATAACTATGTACAAGGCGGCAAGTTCCACTACCCACATTCTACCGACAATACACTATATACCGGCGGCGGCGCAATATATAATAACGGAGAAGCCAAAATCGAAACCGTTAAAGGTGCATTTACAAACAACCACGCAACAGCAAAAGAAGGTGCTGCATTTGGTGGCGCTATATATGATAGCGGCGCAATAAAGAATATTGAAGCAGACTTTAGCGGCAACTATTCAGTTTCTGAAGATGATGCGGCAGCCCGCGGCGGTGCGATATACTTGCTTGGGAATACCAATAATAACGAACAAACAAATATTTCAGGTACATTCACCGAAAACTACGCAAAAGGCAAATCAAATGATAGCATCACACTATACAACAGAATATTTGGACAGCAATATAACTATGAAGATTCTTTCTTGACTGCAGGCGGTGCTATCGCGATAGATTTAGGCAGCAATAATGTAACCATAAACAATTCATCTTTCTTTAACAACTATGCTGAATCTCTTGATTCAAGTAAAGCATTAGGCGGCGCAATATACACAGCAAGAGGATTAACAATAAATGCCGATAATTATGAAAGTATATTCAGAGGCAATTATGTTAAAAATACCGAAGGCAAAGAATATAACGCTATTTATGTTAATACAGGCTGGCCGTTAAAACTAAATGCAACAAATAACGGAAAAATGATTTTTGATGACACAATTGATGGTGTAAATTACTCACTTATGCTGGACGGAGATGAGACAGGCAGCATACACCTGAATAATGAAGTAAAAAATGCCACACACGCAACTCTCGAAAATACAAATCTTTATCTGGGGGTAACAGATAGAGAAAATAGCGTATCAAATGTCTTGGCACACGAAAATACTTATTTTACAGCAAACACAGGAACCATCCACCTTGAAGATAATAAATTGACAGACTATATAGTAAATGCTCTTACTTCAAACAATACAAAATACAACATTGATATAGATTGGAGCCAAGAAAAAGCAGATAGAATAGTTCTTGTCGACCACAAAGGTATTGGACGTGTAAATCTTAACGAGCTTAATATACTAAATACAGAAGCTGTATTTAACGGCAGAGATACCATAAAAGTTCAAGTCATAAATAACGCTAACGGAAATGAAATAAATGCTCCAATCCAACTTTATATGGAAAATATTGATTCTTTCAGTTACAAACCTTATCAACCGCATGTAACATCCGAAACTTTGTTAGCTGCAATTTCTGATGTTACATTAGAAACCACTGATACTTTCCACGATTCATTAGGACTTCATGGCGTCGGATTAAACACATTAGAATATATATGCGCCTTGGAAACAATAAACAACGAAAAGAAAACCTTCACATTTACAAAAGAAACTCCTACATATACTTATGACGGGGAAGCAATAACAGTTTTCGGAGATTTGACAGTACAAGGCAAAGACGAAAACAATTATATTGATTTTAGTAATAAAACAAACTTAAAAACAGATGAAGATGCGAAATTAACACTGAAAAATTCTTCATTAAAAAATACAAAATCAATTGACAATGAAGGAACTCTGCAATTTGAAAATGCTACATTATCAGATGATGTTACAAACAACGGAGAGGTTGTATTTGCAGGTCCGTCAAATAATATTACATCTGATGTAAACGGTCAAGGCACAGTTACTTTTAAAGAAGGAAACCAAGAGATTAAAGGTAACTTTAACAATCAACAACTTGTCAATTCAGGCGCAAACACAACATTGAATGACATCGCATTTATTAGTAACAGAAATAACAGCTTGACAATGAAATCAGGCAACTTCACTATACCAAATTTGGCATTAAACAATTTAACTCTTAACGCACTAAACATGAATGGCGGCAACTTTAATATCAATAGTGTTGACGTTGATTTGGAAAATAAAAAAATGGGTAGTATTACTGCATTAGATTCAGCAGCGCCTGTCGGAGGAAACATTAATGTCAATGCTATGAATGTATTATCAGATGGAAAAGAGGACGTCACAAAAGTTACTTTTGCCAGAGGTAAATTTAAAGATGTCGTAAAATCTGATATCAAAGAGGTTTATACAAAAATATACCGTTACGATGTTGACTATGACAAAACAGGAAAAGACGGCTTATTTGTATTTTCGCGCGGTTCAGGTTCAAACAATAGCAGCTCGAAATTCAATCCTGCGGTTTTGACATCAAACGTTGCTGCTCAAGGCGGAATGTCAACAGCAATGACTCAAACATTATTATATGCATTTGAACATGGAGATACGTTTATGAACATGTCTCAAATGGACAGGTTTGCCGAAATTAATCGCGATACTTACGCACTTTCTACAGATTTTAACCAAAACCTCGGACCATTAGACCTCGAGCATAAAAATAAATCTGTTTGGGTAAAACCATTCAGTACTTTTGAAAAAATTAACCTTAAAAACGGTCCTAAGGTTGACGTAATATCATACGGAACACTGGTAGGTTTTGACTCTAATATACACAAGATGAAACATGGCTGGGCAAATGTTGGTACGGCATATATCGGATATCACGGTTCACAACTTGACTATTCCGGAGTTGATGCATCAACAAATGGCGGGTTAGTCGGCTTGACAGAAACATTCTATAAAGGCAATTTCTGGACTGCATTGACAGCAACAGCCGGAGCAGGTGTCGCAGAAGCGCATACAATGTACGGTCATGAAGATATGACATCCATTATGGCCGGTATCGGCTCAAAAACAGGATACAATATCGAATTTAAAGAAGGTAAATATATTATTCAACCAAGATTATTCTTAAGCTACAATATTGTAAATACCTTAGACTACAAAAATGCCGCAGGAATAAAAATTAAAGCTGATCCAATGCATACAATACAACTTAATCCTGAAATAAAGATTATGGCTAATACTAAAAAAGGTTGGCAGCCTTATGCTTCTGTAGGCATGGTATGGAACTTAATGAACGAAACTCACACAACTGCAAACGGGGTTAAACTTCCAGAAATGCATACAAAACCTTATGTTGAATATGGCATTGGGGTACAAAAACACGTGTCTGACACATTTATGGCGTATGGACAAGCAATGATGCGCAATGGCGGCAGAAATGGTGTCGCATTATCATTTGGATTCCGTTGGGCTTTAAGTAAAGATAAGAGAAATCAAAAAGTGCAAGATAAAAAACACTATCAATTAAAAAACAATATCACAAGCCACATCACAACAACAGATAATCAAAATAATAATAGCAAGAAAGTTATAAAACAACTTTCTCCGACGCAAAAAGCACACTTACAGCATACCACAAGGACTGCAATGAATTGTAATATAGAAAAAATATAAAATTACAATTCATACCAAATTACATACTTATATAAAAAAATAAATAACCCTTCTTTAGCACAAAAAGAGGGGTTATTTATTAAATTAATACAATAGACCTATATTTGTAAGTTTTGTGTTACTAAATTTTTAGAAATACCTTGAAGTTTTATACATAAAAATACAAAATAAAAAAGCGGAATCAACACTATAGGTTAATTCCGCTTTTTCTAAATTAGGTGTCGGCAACTAGCTATCTTCCCAAGGGGTGGCCCCCTAA
>OMVC01000023.1 GCA_900314375.1 uncultured bacterium | reverse complement strand
TTCAATCAGGTACAAATCCTACTTGGATGATAATGGATGTAATTCCTGTAACTCCGCCTGATTTAAGACCAATGGTTCAATTAGACGGCGGACGTTTTGCAACATCCGATTTGAACGATTTATACAGACGTGTAATTAACAGAAATAACCGTTTACAAAGACTTTTGGAAATGGGCGCTCCTGAAATTATCGTTCGTAATGAAAAGAGAATGTTGCAAGAAGCAGTTGACGCATTGATTGATAACGGTCGTCGCGGAAGAACCGTTGTTGGTCCAAACAACAGAGCATTGAAATCTTTATCTAACATTATTGAAGGTAAACAAGGTCGTTTCCGTCAAAACTTGTTAGGTAAACGTGTTGACTATTCAGGTCGTTCAGTTATCGTTGTAGGTCCTACATTGAACTTAAATCAATGCGGTTTGCCGAAAGAAATGGCAATTGAATTGTTTAAACCGTTCGTTATTAATAAATTAATAGAACGCGGTTATGTACAAAATATCAAATCAGCGAAGAAGAAAATCGAACGTTCGGATCCGGTCATTTGGGATATCTTGGAAGAAGTTATCGACGGGCATCCGGTATTATTGAACCGTGCTCCAACGCTTCACAGATTAGGTATTCAAGCATTTGAACCAAAATTGGTAGAAGGTCGTGCAATCCAGTTACATCCGTTAGCATGTACAGCGTTCAACGCTGACTTCGACGGTGACCAGATGGCTGTTCACGTTCCGTTATCAATTGAGGCGCAAGCTGAAGCAAGAATGTTGATGTTAGCAACAAACAACCTGTTAGCTCCTGCAAATGGTAAACCTATTGTTTCACCTTCACAGGATATGGTCTTGGGTATGTACTATTTAACTACAATGAAAGACCCTAATCAGGAAGTTCAAGGCTACTTCTACAGCTTTGAAGATGCGATATCAGCTTATGAAGTTAAAGTAATCAAGCTTCACGACAAGATTGTTGTAAGAGACAGAAACGGTGAAAGACTTGAAACAACAGTCGGAAGAATAATCTTTAACGAAGAAATAAGAAAAGCGTTAGTTTAAATGTTGAAAAGTTGAAGGGTTGAACGGTTTAAAGGTTTGCTTCAATTCTTTAGACAAATTAAATAAAATGCACGAAGTGCCGAAACAATCATTTAACCCATAAACCATTCAACAAAAATAAAAAGTAGTAGGTCGGCGTAGCAACGTCGATAGCAAAAAAAAGGAAATTGCAAATGGAAATGACATATACACATACAAAAAAAGATCCTGAATTCATTAACAAACAGATGGACAAAGGTTCATTGAAAAAGTTATTGGGTCAGATGTATTTGGAATATGGCGGAGCTAAAGAAGCAAATCTTGCTGATGCGTTAAAAACATTGGGTTACAGATATGCTACTATGTCCGGAACCACTATTTCAATTGCAGACTTATCGGTTCCTCCTGAAAAGAAAGAACTTTTAGAATCTGCAGAAAAAGAAATCGAAATTTCTCAAAACAGATACTTAAAAGGTGAAATTACAGAAGTCGAAAGATATACAAAGGTTATCGACACTTGGGCTGAAACAACAGCAAAATTGACAGAACAAGTTGTTGAAAATTTTGACAAATTAAACCCTGTATATATGATGGCATTCTCAGGTGCGAGAGGTAACTTATCACAGGTATCACAGTTAGTTGGTATGAGAGGTTTGATGGCAGATACACAAGGTCAAATCATCGACTTGCCTATCAAATCAAACTTTAAGGAAGGCTTATCCGTTACAGAATACATTATTTCATCTTACGGTGCAAGAAAAGGTCTTGTAGATACAGCGTTAAAAACAGCCGATTCAGGTTATTTGACAAGACGTTTGGTAGACGTTGCACAAGATGTTATCATTCGTGATACAGATTGCGGAACCGATAAATATATCGACCTAAAACCGATTACTGACGGGGACGCTGTTATTGTTCCTTTAATTGACAGATTATTAGGAAGAACTGTTGCTCAAGATATTACCGATGCAGATGGTAATGTCGTAATTACAAACGGTACAACATTAGATAGAGATGATATTAAGAAACTTTCAAGCCTTGATTTGAAAGAATTAAGAGTACGTTCAGCATTAACTTGCGGACTTGAATACGGCGTTTGCCAAAAATGTTACGGTTGGGCTCTAACAAGTCAAAAACTTGTCGATGTAGGTGAATCAATCGGTATTATCGCTGCTCAATCAATTGGTGAACCGGGTACACAGTTGACAATGAGAACTTTCCACACAGGTGGTGCTGTCGGCGTTAAAGAAGCTATGAAAGAAATCAAAGCTCACGAAGCAGGTACTGTTATCTCTAAAATCAAAACAAGAGAATTGAGAACCCGTCACGGTGATGTTGTACAAGTTGCTATGTATGAAGCTGATTTGGAAGTAAAAGGCGAAAAAAGAACTTCTAAATATCACATTCCGGCAGGTGCAACAGTATTTGTCAAAGACGGTGATAAGGTTTCTAAAGGTTTTAAGATGGCAGAACATGCTCCTCAATCAAGCAGTGATTCAAGCCGTTTAACCGAAAAAGCTCAAAAAGATATTATTTCTGATATCAGCGGTGAAGTTGTATTTGACGGTTTCAAAGCTGATGAAAAGAAAGACAGACAAGGTAACATTTTGAGAACTACCAATAAACAAGGTATTGTTTGGGTATTGGGCGGTGATGTTTATACATTACCGGGCGGTTCAAAAGTTCTTGTAAAAGACGGTCAAAAAGTTACCGAAGGTGAAAAATTGGCTGAAACATTAACTATTTGCGAACATGGCGGTGAAGTCAGAGTTGGTAGTGATTTAGTTATTGAAGACGATAAATTTGACGGTAAAAAGATTAAGAAGATTGTTTCAGGTAAGGAATTAACAATTGTTATTGCGTCTTTACAGCCTGAAAATGCATCTTTTGAACAAACCAAAAAAGAACAAATTTGGACAGTTGATAAAACAGGTGAAAAATATATTGTTAAAGCTGTTGTTGATACAACAGTTGAAAACGGTATGATTATCGGAGAACTTATTGATGATGATTGTTCTGTTCCGTCTTCAGGCGAAATCAGATATGTTGACGTTGAAGTTGACGATAATCAGATAATCACAAAACCGGGTAAAGTTGTATTTATTCCTGAAGAAGTACATCAAATAAATAAAGATTCAACATTGAAGATGGTAGAAAACGGAACAACGGTTACTGCCGGTACCGAAGTTGTAAAAGACGTTTATTGCCATATAGACGGTGTTGTTGAATTCAAAGAATATAACGATGTAATTCATGAAATTACAATCAGACCGGGTGAAGTTCATACCCTATCAAGTATCCAAGAATTAAAAGTTGATGAAGGCGAAGTTATCAAAAAAGGAACAGTTATTGCTGACGGAATAAAAGCAAAAGCTACTTCTGTAGTTACAATAATGGATTCTTCAGTTGATGAGTTGGCATCAATCGATGATTTGGATGAAGATATGGATGCATCTATAGGATTAGATGAAGATGCAATTGAAAATCAACCGGTTCAAATTTTGGTAAGACCTGTTCAAGTATTGGATATTGAGCAAAAGGATGTATCAATTAAGTTTAATTCAACAGATGAATTGATAGATGTAGTTCCTGTTACTCAATTGCAATACAAAGACGGTGCAAGAGTAAGAAATATTGATGGCGCAACAATCACAAGAACAAGTTTAGTACTTCAAATGCAAGGTTACTTGTCGCACTTGAAAGGTGTTGTAGAACTTGATTCAAACGGAGCATTGAGAGTTGTTGTTCTTGAAAACCTGATTGTACGTCGTGAATTGGAAGGTTCTTTAGGTAAATCATTACAAACTGAGCTGTTAGTAAAAGACGGTCAGGTTATTGAGCCAAAAACACCTGTTGCAAAGACTCAATTGCTTGCAATGCATGATGCAGTAGCATCTATAAAAGACGGAGATGAAGATGCAAGAAGATTATTATTAATCTCTGAAGATTCTTCAACATCTGTTTCAATAAAAGGCAAAGCAACAGTTAAGAAAGGTGATTTGATAAAGAGCGAATCAGTAATTGCTGAAAGCGGAGAAATCGCTCCGATATCAGGTATTGTTACAGCTGTTGATAAGGGAAAAGTTACATTAAGAGTCGGTCGTCCGTACTTAATCAGCCCGGGTACAATGTTAATTGTAAATTCAGGTGCATTGGTATTACGCGGTGACTTGCTTGTATCATTAACTTATGAAAGAGAAAAAACTGGCGATATTGTTCAAGGTTTGCCGAAAGTAGAAGAACTTCTTGAAGGCAGACGTCCGAAAGATTGTGCTATATTAGCAGAATTTGACGGAACTACAAAAATTGAGGTTGATGAAAGCGGATTCCCTAGATTATATTTAGAAGACGAAAACGGTTCAACAACTGAAATTAAATACTCAATTGATGCAAATGTAATTGTCGGAAACAAGCAAAAAGTTGTTAAAGGTCAAGCTTTAACATCAGGTTCACCTGATCCGCATGATGTAATGCGTTTACGCGGACCTGAAGCAGCTCAACAATACTTGGTAGACGAAGTACAACGTGTATATCGTTCACAAGGTGTTGAAATTTCCGATAAACACATTGAAGTTATCGTTC